>JAZQID010000128.1:0-6872 GCA_045540915.1 Acutalibacteraceae bacterium | reverse complement strand
GATGGGCGGCAATCAAAGGGTATAAACTCTGCGTTGTATCTTCTGCTTGCCGAGGGCTTAATCCCAAGGCAAAAGGGACGGCGAACCCGTCATTCGCCCGAACTTGTCATATTACCTATGAATTTCACACGAAAACCATTTTATGCAAAAAATCCATAGAGGAGGTCATTTGAAATGACAAAGACAAAAAGCACTAAGCGTGCCCTTTTGACGAGCGCCCTTGCACTTATTATGTGCATTTCAATGCTCGTGGGCAGCACATTCGCTTGGTTTACAGATTCTGTTACCAGTAACAACAACATTATTACTTCTGGAAACCTTGATGCTGAGCTGTATTGGAGCACAGATGCTAACAACTGGGAAAAAGTTACTGAAACCACTAATGTATTCAGTAATCAGCTTTGGGAGCCCGGTCATACCGAGGTCGTTTATCTCAAGGTTGTAAACGAAGGAACACTTGCATTCAAGTATCACCTGGGTGTTAATGTTGTTTCTGAGACTATCGGCAAAAATGTAGCGGGCGAAATCTTTAAGCTTTCTAACTATATAGAATTTGATGTTATTGAGACGGATACTGCTTTTGCAGATCGTGATGCAGCTCGTGCAGCGGTTACTAATGGACAGATCATTTCTGCTGGTTATTCCAAGGGAAGCAGCCTAATGGCTAAGAATAAGGGAGTTTCTGAAGAATACGTTGCACTTGTAGTATATATGCCTGAGACGGTTGGCAACGAGGCAAACTACAAAACCGGTACTGACGCTCCCGTAATCAATCTCGGTATTAATCTCGTTGCTACTCAGTATACTTATGAGAATGATAGTTACGGAAAAGACTACGATAATGATGCTCTTCCTGCAGACGTGATCGCTACTCCCGAAAACATTCAGGAGGTTCTCGACGCGGCTAAGCCTGGCGATGTAATCGGACTTGCAGACGGTGAATATTACAATATGTCCATCGTTATTCCTTGCGACAATATCACTCTCGTTTCCAACACCGCTATTGCTGACCATGTCAATGTAAACGGTAAGAAAAACGTAAAGATTATCGGTATCACTTTTGATGCATATGCTCCCGTAGAAGTTAAGGATCCTAAGAGTGATAATAGAGGCATATTTGCTAATATTACAAGCGCAGAGGGTTCCAAGGGAGCTGAAAACCTGCAGATTATCAACTGCAAATTCACCAACCTTTACGGTGAAAATACCGACAATTACTGCCCGATCACCGTTTATGACAGACAGCGTACCTCCGGTGCTTCCAATAATATCACCATTGACGGTTGTACCTTTGATACCAATGCCGCATACTACGTTTATATGTACTATCCCGGCAACGGCAACGGCGACATCGTGATCAAGAACAACATCTTCGGAAATGTCAACACCTCTCTTTCCACCGGCACCGCAGTTTACGTAGGCAATACCAAGAACAATGTTACCGTTGTGAACAACACTGTTACCAACAGCAGCGTTACCATTACTCCTCACAACAATGCTTCCTGCACCTACGCGCTGAAGGTTACCGTTGCAGACAACAACTTCGTCAACACCACGGGTGCAGATATGACTGCAATCGGTCTGCGCAACTTCCACGATCTTCCCAAGTGCAATACCTACGTTGAAGGCAACGTAGCAAACTACGGACTGTCTGAGATCAAGGCTCCTTATGTTGACGGCTCTGCTTACGAGTGCTATGACATCGCTGCAGATAACGCGATCGTTGCCGTCCCTCTGGCTGATGCCTACGACGCAGACGGAAATCAGTCTGCAACTCTTAAGGATGCTCTTAAGGCAAATAATGCCACCGTCATCCTCGGCAGCGGCGACTACGGTAAGCTTCCCACCATCGGTGAGGGTGCTGCCGTTATCGGTACCGAAGGCACGGTGTTCGCCTCTCACGATACTGCAATGAGCTGGAATAACTTGAACAACGTTACCTTCAAGAATATTACCTTCTCCGGTAGCAATGCTCAGCGTTGGAACTATGCAAAGGGTACTGTTGTATTCGAGAACTGTACCTTTGACGGCAAGGGTGTTTACGCAATTCACTATGATGGATTGACCGGTGCTGATATTCTTTACAAGGATTGCACCATTATTGGTTGGGCGGCTATCGGCTCCGGTGCCAACAGCCTGACCTTTGATGGTTGTACTATCCTCGGCAACGGTTCTTATGGCGTTATCCGTACCTATACCGACGCTACAATCAAGAACTGCACCTTCGATGTAGCCGCAGTTAATACTTCCGATGAGTTTGAGGACGGTATCCATGCTGTAAATTGCACTATTACTGTCGAAAATTGTACCAATGTTAACGGCGATATTGATGATCTCTTTAATATCTCCGGTACAGGTGTGATTGATAAGAAGTAATTTTTAAGTCCGTTCCATCCCTCTTCGGAGGGATGGGCGGCAATCAAAGAGTGTAACTCCTGCCTCCCTTGCCTAAAGGGAGGGAGACCGCGTAAGCGGTGGAGGGATTGTTATACCCTTTGATTGCCGAGTCAATACTAAATTTTTTCAAAGGAGGTTATTATGTTGGGCAGAATTGGTATAAAACTGCTTGCCGTTGCGCTTGCGGCGTCGGTCTTGACCTTTATGAGTCAGGGCACCCTCGCCTACTACTCTACCGTGGGCAGAGCCACCAACGTCGTGACCTCCGGTAACATTCAATTTATTATCCACGAGACCACCGACCAGGGCACCGAGTTTTCCAAGGACGGAGTCTACATCGTACCGGGTGACATCGTCTCCAAACGGGTCAGTATCGAAAGCGATTGCGAGCATCCATTCTACCTTCGGGTCAAGGTCGTTTACGGCGTCAACTCTGAGGAGCTTCCTGCCGAGGACTGCTTTAAGCTGAACATTAACGAGGAGCATTGGGAGCTTCACGACGGCTGGTATTATTACAAGGAGGTCGTCGACCCCGACGAGACCACCCCCTATGTCTTTTCCCACGTCGAGATGGTCGGCTCCAAGGTCGACAATCGTTATATCGGCAAGACCCTGACCCTGACCGTCAACGCTCAGGCGGTTCAGAGTGAAAACAATCCTCTGGACGACGGCAATGTATATACCGCGTCAGGCTGGCCTAAGGAGGAGAGCAGATGAGAAGATTGCTTACTATGCTCGCCGCCTTTGTAGTTGTTCTGTTGGCAGTCATTCCTGCCTATGCGGCTGACAGCAGGGTCACCTATAACGGCAACGCGGGGCAGTTTGTCTTTGAATATGGCAGCGAGCAGTCGCCGACCGACCTCTTCGCCGATTTCAAAGGGGTTATGCCGGGTGACGCCCTGACCCAGAAGATAACCGTGAAAAATGAAGCCGACGATAAGGTCAAGGTGAAGATATATCTTCGTTCCCTCGGCGCACAGGAAGAGTCTGCGGAGTTTCTCTCTCAGCTCGGACTGAAGGTGCAGAAGAGCGAGGATAACGATATGGCCTATATGTTTGATGCCACCGCCGATCAGACCGCTGGTCTGACCGATTGGGTCTGCCTCGGCACACTCTATTCGGGCGGTGAGGTCAATCTGGACGTCATCCTGAATGTCCCTGCCGAAATGGATAACGAATTTCAAAACAAGATAGGCTACTTGGATTGGGAATTCAAGGTGGAGGAGCTTCCCGTTGAGCCTGATGACCCGAAACCACCGCAAACGGGTGAAAATTCCCGCATTGGAATATGGCTTGCCGTTATGCTCTGCTCGCTCTCGGTGATGCTCATTATTTTGATATACCGCAAAAGAAATAAGGAGAATATCCCCGCGCAACGCTGAACAAGGAGGAACAAGGCGTGAAGTCACAAGCAAAATATAAACCCTACAAACGAATAGCCTTAGCCCTCAGCCTATGCGCTCTTATAGTGTGGAGTATCCTCGGTACAGGCGCGTCGCTTGCGTGGTTCACCGACACCTCGCCCGAGATAAAGAACATTTTTCATTTCGCTGACTTTGAGCTGGAGGTGTCCCATCGCCTTACCGACGGTAGTTGGGAAAAGGTCGACAGTCAGACCAAGCTTTTTGATGAAAATGCGTTGTACGAGCCGGGATACGTGCAGGTCGTGTATCTCAAGGTGGAAAACAAGGGCGACCGCGAGTTTCAGTTCAACACCGCGGTAAACGTCACCGGTTACACCTATGCGACCAATGTGTTCGGCCAGCAATTCAGCCTTCAGGACTACCTGAGGTTTGGACTTATTACCGCTGAGACTGAGGAAAAAATGAAGAACAGCCTTCCCGATCGGGAAACGGCTAAGCAGGTTGCCGATATGAAGCTCAACAACTACGCGACCGAGGGCGCTCGGTTGAACGCAGGCCAGACCGCCTTCGTCACATTGGTGGTCCGTATGCCCGAAGAGGTTGGCAACATCGCCAATTACCGCGGTGATGTTGTGCCCAAGGTCGAGCTGGGCATCATTGTAAAAGCCGACCAGATCAAGAACTGACGCACCTTTTAGATCCTTGAAAGGAGGGGGACAGTGTGAGAAAACTGTATAACGAGTTGTTCTACATACCAAAGCACGCGAAAGTATCTGAAAAAAATATGCTTGCGCGCATCACTTTATCCATAACCGTCGTGGTTGCCTGCCTTATAGCAATGAGCATTTCCGCCTATGCCTATTTTTCTTGCAGTGTCACCTCGGCCTCTAACATTATAAAAAGTGCAAACTTCGATGCGACTGTGTCGGTGGTAAACGAATCTGGCGCAGAGATCCCGCTTGATACCGAAAACGGTCTTCAAAAGGCGATCTTGGACGAAGGAACCTATACGGTAAAGCTTTCTAAAACCGACACCAGCACCGCACAGACGGGATTTTGCATCGTTACCATCAACGGCATCGATTATCATACTCAGCAGCTTGGATCGGTTGAGTTTACCTTAAAGGTGTCCGAAGGAACGGAGTTGACCCTTAATTGCCATTGGGGCACGTCATCCTATTACGGATATGACAATGCTGACTCCAACCCAAATTATATAACGGATAGCAACGGGCTGATAGATCTTGCTGCATCATCGTCGGTTCATCCCGATGAAAAGGAAAACGTAAATGAAGACCAAGACCCGTCATAGAGGTTCTTGTGCAGGACATCGGATGAAAAGGAGAGTTAATATATGGTGATGTTTGTTGCAGGAATGGTGGTCGGAGGCTTTATATCCTCCTTGGTGCTGATACTGCTGATAGTTGCAAAGCCGGAGAGAAAGGATAAGGAGTCCCGCAAAAAATGATTATTGAAAACAACGCCTCTTGGGCGGCGATCGGGCTGCTCGGTTTGATTCTCGCAGCCGTATTTATTCTGTTTACGGTTATATGGCTGCACGATTTTCGCTTTGAACTGAGGAATATTAATGATGAGATAAACCGAAACGAAGGGGAGGAACGCAAATATTGGATCGCGCGAAGGCGCCGCCTCTGGCTGTCCCTTATACCTTTCGTCCGTTGGCACAAGAAATAGAAAACCTCCGTACAGATCGCTCTGTGCGGAGGTTTTGTCGTATGGGTTATGTTATCTCTGGACTCTGCCCGAGCCGTCGCCGCCTGCAAGCTTTTCAACTTCGCTGACGGAAACGCGGTTATAGTCGCCCTCTACCGAGTGCTTGAGAGCCGAAGCGGCTACCGCAAACTCGATGGCATCCTTGGAGGACTTGCCGTTAACGAGGGAGTAGATGAGTCCGCCGCCGAAGGAGTCGCCGCCGCCTACGCGGTCGACGATGTGCAGGTGGTAGGACTTGGAGAAGTAGTAATCCTCGCCGTCATAAAGCATCCCTGCCCAGTCATTGTCACTTGCGGAGATGGAGGTTCTCAGGGTGATGGCAACCTTGCTGAAGCCGAACTTGTCGGCCAGCTGCTTGGCAACACTCTTGTAGCCCTCGTGGTTGAGCTTGCCGCCGTAGATATCGGTGCCCTCGGCCTCAATGCCGAAGACGTCCTTAGCATCCTCCTCGTTGGAGATGCAAACGTCGACGTACTTGCAAAGCTCGGTCATCGCCTTGTTGGCCTCTTCTCTTGTCCAGAGCTTGCCGCGGTAGTTAAGGTCGCAGGAGATGGTAACACCGCGCTCTTTAGCGGCGATGCAGGCCTCCTTGCATATTTCGACAACATTCTCGCCCAGAGCGGGAGTGATGCCTGTGAAATGGAACCAGTCGGCACCCTCAAAGATGCTGTCCCAATCGAAATCGGCAACGGTTGCCTGCTGAATGGCCGAATACTTGCGGTCATAGATGCAGACCGAGCCGCGCTGGGAAGCGCCCTTTTCAAGATAGTAGATACCGACGCGCTCGCCGCCTCTTACAATCTTGGAGGTGTCGACGCCGAAGTAACGCAGGGAGTCGACAGCCGCCTGACCGATGGCGTGCTTGGGCAGCTTAGTAACGTAGACGCTGTCCATACCGTAGTTGGCAAGGCTTACTGCAACGTTGGCTTCGCCGCCTCCGAAGGTAGCCTGCATCTGATCGTTCTGAAAGAATCTGTAATATCCGTTGGGGGCAAGTCTTAACATCAACTCGCCGAAGGTAACAATCTTAGCCATTTATTTCTCCTCCATTTTATCAAGTGCTTCTTTAACGAAAAAGCTTCCGCCGACCGCCTCGATCTTATCGAAGGCGAAGAACTCGTCGATGTTGCTTCTGTCAACGCCGCCTGTGGGAATGAATTTGACCTGCGGGAAGGGTGCGGAAAGCGCCTTCAGTGCGGCAAGTCCTCCGTAGATGTTGGCAGGGAAGAACTTGACGGTGGTGATGCCAAGCTCAAGTGCCTGCATTATCTCGGTGGGGGTGACGCAACCGGGGTAGTAGGGGACATCTTTTTCCTTGCAGATATTGGCGTCCGCTACCGACAGGCCGGGGGAAACGATGGACTGCGCGCCTGCCTC
>JAZQID010000127.1:0-1960 GCA_045540915.1 Acutalibacteraceae bacterium | reverse complement strand
GATCCCTTCGCATGCCGCGATATTATCAGAGATCTGCCTGCAGTTATGGAAAAATATGGGATCGCATCCCTTAAAGAAATTATCGGAGGTGTAAAATAATGGGAAAAGACGTAATCATCGCGTGTGATTTTGACAGCGCCGAGAAGGTGTTTGCTTTCTTGGATCAGTTCACCGGCAAAAAGCCCTTTGTTAAGATCGGTATGGAGCTTTTCTATGCCGAAGGACCTTCGATCGTCCGCGAGATCAAGGCGAGAGGACACAAGATCTTCTTGGATCTGAAACTTCACGATATCCCCAACACAGTCAAAAAGTCGATGGCAGTTCTGTCCGGACTTGACGTTGACGTTTGCAACCTGCACGCAGGCGGCACCATTCGTATGATGGAGGCGGCCCTTGAGGGACTTACCCGTCCCGACGGAACCAGACCTCTGCTTATCGCCGTTACTCAGCTGACCTCTACTGATCAGGAGAGTATGACCAACGACCTGCTTATCGACCGACCCATTGACGAAGTCGTTATGCACTACGCATCAAATGCCAAGAAGGCAGGGCTTGACGGTGTCGTTTGTTCGCCCCTTGAGGCAGGAAAGGTTCACGAGGTCTGCGGTGCAGACTTCTTGACCGTTACCCCCGGCGTGCGTTTTGCAGACGGTGATATCGGCGATCAGAAGCGCGTTATGACACCCGCCGAGGCCAAAAGGATCGGCTCCGACTACATCGTTGTCGGCAGACCGATAACTGCCGCCGAGGACCCTGTTGCCGCTTATGAAAGATGCTTAAATGAGTTTGTCGACTAAGGAGGTAAAAATTATGAATCTCAATCAGCTTATTGCGAAGGACCTGCTTAAAATTAAGGCGGTCTTCTTCCGTCCCGAAGAACCGTTTACTTGGGCAAGCGGAATTAAGAGCCCCGTTTACTGTGATAACCGCCTCACCTTGACCTCTCCTGAGGTTCGCACCGATGTTGAAACGGGCCTTGCTACCCTTATTAAAGAGAATTACCCTGATGCAGAGGTGCTTATGGGAACCTCCACCGCAGGTATTGCACATGCCGCTATCACCGCTCATCTTATGGATCTTCCGATGGGTTACGTTCGTTCGGGAGCAAAGGATCACGGCAGACAGAATCAGATCGAAGGCCGACTTGAAAAGGGACAGAAGGTCGTCGTTGTTGAGGACCTTATCTCTACCGGCGGAAGTGTTATCGAGGTCGTGAATGTTCTTCGCGAGGCAGGTGCCGAGGTGCTTGGCATCGTGTCCATCTTCACCTACGGTATGCAGAAGGGTCTTGACCGTCTTGCTGCAGCCGACGTTAAGAACGTCTCTCTGACCAATTTCGACTGCATCGCTCAGGTTGCCGCCGATGAAGGCTATATTAAGACCGAGGACATTCAGCGCCTGATCGCGTTCAGAAATAACCCCTCCGATGAAAGTTGGATCGGTGCTAACAAATGAGAAGTGTAATTGATATTCTTGACCTCTCGGTCAAGGAAGTTGACGAGCTTATTGCAACTGCTGAGGATATTATTGGAAATCCTGCCAAATACAGCGATAAATGCCGTGGAAAGAAGCTTGCGACCCTCTTTTTCGAGCCGTCGACAAGGACCCGTCTCAGCTTTGAGGCGGCTATGTACGAGCTTGGCGGTAACGTGCTTACCGTGTCGGGCAGTGATTCATCATCTGCCGTAAAGGGCGAGAGCGTTGCTGACACTTCGAAGGTTGTCAGCTGTTATGCAGACATAATTGCGATGCGTCACTCTAAGGAGGGTGCCGCACTTGTTGCAGTAAATAATGCGAGCGTACCCTTTATCAATGCAGGGGACGGCGGTCATTGCCATCCGACCCAGACCCTCGCCGACCTTTTGACCATTCACCGCGAAAAAGGCCGCTTTAACAAACTGACTATTGGCTTTTGCGGCGACCTTAAGTATGGCAGAACGGTCCATTCGCTTATCAATGC
>JAZQID010000126.1:0-10658 GCA_045540915.1 Acutalibacteraceae bacterium | reverse complement strand
ATGACCTCGCTGTTGTCGAGGTCGGCAACGGTGCGTGCCACCTTGAGCACGCGGTCATAGGCGCGGGCCGACATATTTAGTCGCTCGAAGGCCGATTTCAGCGCCTGAGTAGAGCCCTCGGTAAGCAGACAATGCTCCCGTATCATCGCCGAGGTAAGCCGCGCGTTGCAGGAGATGCCCGTGCCCTCGTATCGCTGTTGCTGAAGTTTTCGCGCCGCGTTTACGCGCTGACGTATCTGCGCAGAGGTCTCCGATTGCTCGTTGCCCGAAAGTGCCTCGAAATCGACGGGCGGCACCTCAATGTGCAGGTCGAGTCGGTCGAGCATCGGGCCTGAAACGCGGTTGAGATAGGCTGACACTGCCTTTTGCGAGCAGGTGCAGGGATGGGTCGGATGCCCGTAGTAGCCGCAGGGGCAAGGGTTCATAGCGGCGATAAGCATAAATGAGCAGTCGTAGGTAAGGGTGCCTGCGACGCGGGTGATGTTGACCCTGCCGTCCTCAAGGGGCTGACGGAGCACCTCAAGGGTGTGCCTCGAAAATTCGGGCAGCTCGTCGAGGAAAAGGACACCGTTGTGGGCCATAGATATCTCGCCCGGCTTAGGAACGGTGCCGCCGCCCGAAAGGCCGGCCGGTGACACGGTGTGATGGGGCGAACGGAAGGGACGCTTGGTAATAAGGGGGACACCCTCGGGCATAATACCTGCGATGGAATGTATTTTTGTGGTCTCTATCTGTTCCTCGAAGGACATCTCGGGCAGTATGCCGGGAACACGCTTTGCAAGCATACTTTTACCCGAGCCCGGAGGGCCGATAAGCAGCAGATTATGGCTTCCTGCGGCGGCAACCTCGAGTGCCTTTTTGGCGAGGTGCTGACCCTTTACGTCGCAGAAATCGAGATATTGCTCCTGCTCTCTGAAGGGATAGTCTTCGGGCTTGGCAGGGGAGATAAGCTCCTCGCCCGTAAGGTGTCTGACAAGCTGCTTTACGTTCTCGACAGGCAGAATTTCAATGCCGTCGACCACCGATGCCTCCGCCGCGTTTACGGCAGGCAGGAAGAAGCGCTTGAAGCCTGCTTGCTTTGCGTGGATGGCCATCGCAAGAGAGCCGTTGACCGCTCTGATATTGCCCGAAAGGGACAACTCACCCGCAAAGGCGGAATCGCCGCATTGAACGGGCAGTTGGCCGCTCGCGCAGAGCAGTGCGGTCAGAATGGGCAGGTCGTAAAGAGGGCCTTCCTTGCGCACGTCGGCAGGGGCAAGGTTGAGGGTTATTCGGCTGACGGGAAACTTAAATCCGCAGTTTTTGAAGGCGGCACGAACGCGGTCGCGCGACTCCTTTACCGATGTATCGGGCAGACCGACAATGTCGAAGCAGGGCAGACCTTGTGACAGGTCTGCCTCTACCTCGACCGTAAAAGCATCCATTCCGAATAAGCCAAGACTGTAAATCCTTGAAACCATAACCAATGCTCCCGTTACATTTGTTTCTTGATTTCATTATACAGCCCGACTAAAGTTAATTCAACAGGAATTTTCAGCGCCCTAAAGGTCGTCCTCGTCCTGCTTAGGCTGTTCGTTTTCGTCCATAGGCTTGCCCGTATACATACCTTGCGGATCAAACTTGCTGGGCGGAGTGTGAACTATCGAGGCGACGGTTGCGCTCATAGGGATCTTGGATTTGTCAGAATTGCGTTTTTCCATAACGATCTCTCCTTTCTCGGTATAGTTTTTTCGGCCAAAAAGGTATATATGCCGATTAAATCTTTCCTGTGCGGGCAATGCTAATTTCAGGCGATGTCAAGGGTGCCTTTCGGCAGGTCATCGACCTTGACAAAGGTGCAAATATACTATATAATAATAAATTACAATAAGATATTGTGGAGTAGTAGGCGGAATTTATCCTGACTGACCGAAAAACAGGGCGTTTTTAACAGTAATATGACCGTTCAAAGACAAGAACGGGATACATACAGGAAATAAAAAATCCTTATATAATTTTGATGTGGCGGAACGAAAAACATTACCGCCGGAAACGGAGTATTTATATTTATGGCTCAGAAAACCGAACAAACCAAGAATAATTATAACCTTAACAAGCAACCCTCCAACGAGGCACTCGCCGCAGAGGGAAAGCGTAAGCCTCGCACCCCTGCCAAGAAGCCGACGGGCAAGCCTCGTCAGTCGGGTGCAAAGTCGCGTACAGGCAAGCCGCCCGTACAGGTAAAGCCTTTGAGGGTCATACCCTTGGGCGGCCTCGAGGAGATCGGCAAGAACCTGACCGTCTACGAGTGCGGAGACGACATTATCCTCGTCGATTGCGGAATGTCCTTCCCCGACGAAGATATGCCGGGAATCGACATTGTTATTCCCGACTTCACCTACATTCTCAAGAATAAGGACAGGATACGTGGCCTCTTCGTCACCCACGGACACGAGGACCATATCGGCGCCATCCCCTATCTGCTCAAGGAGCTGAATGTCGAGATATACGGCACACGGCTGACCCTCGGTCTTATTGAGGGCAAGCTCAAGGAGCATAAGCTCTCGAACGTCAAGTTGAATGTTCGCAAGCCGGGCGACGTCATCCGCGCAGGCTGTTTCAGCGTGGAATTCATCCACGTCAACCATTCCATTCCCGATGCGGTTGCTATGGCGATACGCTGTCCTGCAGGACTCTTCGTCCACACCGGCGACTTCAAGATCGATATGACCCCCATCGACGGACACGTCATCGACCTTGCCCGCTTTGCCGAGCTGGGTCAGGAGGGTGTGGTTGCTCTCTTTGCCGACTCGACCAACGCCGAGCGTCCCGGCTTCACGCCCACCGAGCGCATCGTCGGCGACACCTTCTCGGGCATATTTGCACGCTCGGTCGACAAGCGAATCATCGTCGCCACCTTCTCGTCAAATATTCACCGCATACAGCAGGTCATCAACGAGGCGGCCAAATACGGACGCAAGGTTGCCGTTTCGGGCCGCAGTATGATAAATGCCGTCGCTGTTGCGGAGGAATTGGGATACCTCGATATTCCCAAGGGCATCCTTATCGACATCGATGCCATTCGCCGCTATACACCTGAGCAGACGGTCATCGTGACCACCGGCTCGCAGGGTGAGCCGATGTCGGCTCTGCACCGTATGGCCTTTTCCGATCACCGCAAGGTGTCGGTGACCTCGGGCGACGTCATCGTTATCTCCGCCAACCCCATCCCCGGCAACGAAAAGCTGGTCTCGCGTGTCATAAACGAGCTTCTCAAGCTCGGTGCAGAGGTCGTCTTTGAGAAGATGTACGACGTGCACGTTTCGGGACACGCCTGTGCCGAGGAGCTCAAGCTGATAATGAACCTTACCAAGCCGAAGTTTTTTATGCCGGTCCACGGCGAGTACCGCCATCTCTTTGCCAACTCCAAGAACGCGCAGAACATCGGTATGGATAAGAATAACATCAAAATTTCCCATCTCGGCGACGTGGTCGAGTTCACCCCCGATTCTATGAAGACGGTCTCCTCGGTTCAGGCAGGTCAGGTGCTTGTCGACGGACTGGGTGTCGGCGATGTCGGAAGCATCGTTTTGCGTGACCGCAAGCATCTGTCGGAGGACGGACTTATCGCGGTGGTTATGGCCATCGACTCTTATTCGGGCGAGATCGTCTCGGGCCCCGAGATCGTTACCCGCGGCTTCGTTTACGTGCGTGAGTCGGAGCAGTTGCTTGACGACATCCGCTCGGTAGCCTGCCACGTTTTAGCCGATTGCTCCAAGCGTGATTGGGCCTATATCAAAAACCGCGTCAGAGATGAGCTCTCGCGCTATCTGTTTGAATGCACACGGCGCTCCCCGATGATACTGCCCATCATAATGGAGGTTTAGCCGACATTCCCGCATTTGCTTATCAAGTGAGGTGACCTGAATGAAAAACCGAATATCCGTTACGGGTGTTTTGCCGATAATTATGCTGGCGATACTCACCGCTCAGGCGGTGGTCAGCGGCATATTGGACCACCCCGTGATATGCCTTGTTGAGCTGAGTGTTGCCGCTATACTGGCGGTCTACGTCCTGCTTTACTCCTTCTCAAAGGCCAAGCGCAACCGCCGTATGCTCGAGAGCATCAGCGCACAGATGGGTGAGCGCTCCGAGGTCATAACCCGACTCTCTCTTCCTGTGATGGCGGTGTCGGATAACAAGATATGTTGGTACAATTCGGCATTTCTAAAGCAGGTTATGAAGGGCGAGGACTGTGTCGGCCGTTCGCCCGATTTCTTGGTCAGCAGTGATATTCTTGAGGACTCCTACGGCTCGGTCACCCAGATCGAGTACCAGTCCAAGCAGTATAACTTCTATGCCTGCAAGGGCGATGAGGTCACTGTTTGCTACTTTGTCGACCTGTCGGAAACGGTCGAATACAGAAGAAAATATAACGCAGGGCGGCCCGTCGTCGCCTACATAACCGTCGACAACATCGACGACCTTCAGCGCGGAACACGCGACAGCGAAAAGACCCAGATAAGCAGTGCCATCGAAAAGCGCATTGAAAACTGGGCCAACGAGCTGCACGCGGTATGCCGCCGTATGAACCACGACCGATTTATACTTGTCACCGACGAGAGCGGCTTTGAATATATGAAGGATACCCGATTTGACATTCTTCACAAGGTCAAATCCATCGACTTCGGTGAAAAGGGCAACGCGACCCTCTCTATTGGAATCGGCCGCGCGGGTGCCAACTTCTCGGAGTGTGAGGAGCTTGCCCGTCAGGCACTTGATATGGCACTTGGACGCGGCGGAGATCAGGTTGCGGTGCGCGACCTTAAGGAATTTGAATTTTTCGGCGGCACTTCGTCGACGGTGTCTAAACGCTCAAAGGTCAGGACCCGCGTCGTCGCATCGGCTCTGCGCGAGCTTATCGATTCGAGTGACGGCGTCATCGTGATGGGTCACAGGTTCGCCGACCTTGACAGCTTCGGCTCTTGCTTCGGACTCTACCGAATGGTGACCGACCTTGACAAGCCCTGCCGAATCGTCTTCTCGCGTGAGAAGTGCCTTTGCTCAGGTCTTGCCGACTACGTCTGCGAAAACTATCCCGACGAGGAGATATTGGCCACACCTCAGCAGGCGGCCGACATGATGACCAAGCGCACCCTGCTCATCATCACCGATACCCACCGACCCTCCTTTGTCGACAGCCCCGAATTGCTTGAAGCGGCATCGACGGTGGTGGTTATCGACCACCATCGCAAGACGGTCGACCACATCAGCAACGCGGTCATATTCTACCATGAGCCCTATGCCTCCAGCGCCTGCGAAATGGTCAGCGAACTGTTGCAGTATATGACCCAGCGCATCGGCAGGGTCGAGTCGGAGGCCTTGCTGTCGGGTATAATGCTCGACACACGCAACTTCGTGCTGAATACGGGAGTCCGCACCTTTGAGTCATCGGCCTATCTGCGCGGATGCGGTGCTAATCCCATCACAGTTAAGGGCTTCTTCCAGAATTCCATCGACGTATATAAGCTGAAGGCCAACATCGTTTCATCCGCCCACGTTTATGACAGATGCGCGGTCGCTATCGCAGGGCCTGACCATCCTCAGCTTCGCATAGCGGCGGCTCAGGCGGCCGACGAAATGCTCGGAATTGAGAACGTCGACGCATCCTTCGTCGCCTTCTGCGAGGGCAACGTCATTAACATTTCCGCACGCTCGCTCGGCAAGGTCAACGTCCAGCTTATTATGGAGCAGCTTGGAGGCGGCGGACATCTTACGATGGCGGCGGCTCAGCTTACCGATGTCGGCATCGAGGAGGCGCTTGCCTGTCTTGCCGATGCCATAAAGGAATATCATAAAAACAACGAAAAATAATCATCGAGAAACGAGGTAATATATTATGAAACTCATCCTGACCGCCGACGTCAAGGGTAAGGGTAAAAAGGGAGAGATGGTAAACGTATCCGACGGATACGCACGCAACTTCCTTTTGCCGAAGGGTCTTGCAATCGAGGCCGATGCACAGGCACTTACCGAGCTTCGCAACCGCGAGGAATCGAAGGCACATCATATCGCCGAGGAGAAGGCGGCCGCACAGGCGGCGGCTGACAAGCTCAAGGACGGCCGTGTCACCCTGAAGGTCAAATCGGGAGCCAGCGGCAAGATATTCGGCTCGGTAACCTCCAAGGAGGTCTGCGACGCGATAAACGCGGCCTATAAGCTTGATATCGACCGCAGAAAGCTGGTTATGAAGGATATAAAATCCATCGGTGAATACACCGTGACCGTAAAGCTGTACACAGGTATCGCCGCCGAAATGACGGTGGCTGTTGAACAGGAATAAAAATTAACCGAAAGGAAAAGAAAAATGGCGGATACAATACCGTATGAATCTTTAAGCGGCGGCATCGTGCCCTTCAACGCTGAGGCTGAGCAATCGGTCCTCGGTGCCATTTTGATCGACCCCGATGCCATCAACGCCGTAAACGCGATCATCAAGAGTTCCGAGTATTTCTATATTCCTCAGCATAAAGAGATCTACCGCGTCCTGTCGGATATGAGCCTGACCAACGACCGCATCGACGTGGTCACGGTGCTCGACACCTTGAAAAAGAGGGGAGTATACGACGACGCAGGGGGCAAGACCTATCTGATGCAGTTGGTCGAAATGGTGCCAAGCGCCGCCAACGTTGCCGCCTACGCGGCTATCGTCCGCGACAAATATTTTGCAAGGAGTCTGCTCTCTGCCGCCCGAACCATCGCCAAAGAGGTCGAGGAGGAAGAGTCGGACGTAAATAACCTCATCAACCTTGCCGAACAGCGCATCTACGATATAAGACAGGGTCGCGACGTCAGCGGACTGACCCATATCCGCGAGGTTCTCCACGGCGAGACCATCTATCGCCTTGAAAAACTCAACGACCCCGAATTGCGTCAGGACTACATCGGTATCCCGACGGGAATCAACCGCCTTGACCGAATGATAACCGGACTTAACAAATCCGACCTTATCATCCTCGGTGCCCGTCCCGGTATGGGTAAGACCAGCTTTGCGCTTAATATTGCCCGCCACGTTGCCATTAAGGAGAAAAAGCGTGTCTGCTTCTTCTCTCTGGAGATGAGCCGCGACCAGTTGGCACAGCGCTTGCTGTCCTCCGAGGCCTGCATCAAGAGTGAGCAGCTTCGCACAGGCAAGCTTGTCAACGACGAATGGACCCGTCTTATTCAGGCGACCGAGGTGCTTTCTAAAGCCGAGCTGTATGTCGACGAAAGCACGGGAGTCACCGTTCAGGATATGGAATCGAAGATCCGACGTCTTGGCAACGTCGACCTTGTAATGATCGACTACCTCGGCCTTATGGAATTGCCCAAGGACTCGGCGTCAAAGGGTGAAAACCGCGTCCAAGAGGTCACCAAGATCACCCGCGGACTTAAGCTTATGGCTAAAAAACTGAATATTCCGGTGCTTTGCTGTTCACAGCTTCGCCGTGCGGCCGCCGCCGATAAGGACTCCAACCGACCCTCTCTTTCGAGCTTGAGAGACTCGGGCTCTATCGAGCAGGATGCCGATATCGTGCTTTTCCTGCACCGCGAGGATTACTATAAGAACGCCAACCCCGAGATGCAGACCGACGAGCACGGCGCCACCTGCATCGTAGCCAAGAACCGCCACGGTGAGACCGGCGACGTCGAGCTTTATTGGGATGGCCAGTTTACACGCTTTACATCGGTGGAAAAGGATGACCGATAAGATCATTGCCGCCGTTAAGCGTCACTCTATGCTCCAAATCAATGACCGCGTGGCAGTTGCTCTTTCGGGCGGATGCGACTCTGTCGCCCTGCTGTATGCTCTGCTTGAAGTTAAAGACGAGCTTGGTATTACAATTGCCGCCGCCCACGTCAATCACCATATCCGAGGTGACGAGGCGGACAGGGACGCACGGTTCGTTGCCGAAACGTGCGAAGGGCTCGGCGTTGAACTTTTCAGTTTCGACGTTGACGTACCCTCGGAATCGGCAAAAACGGGAGAGAGCGTGGAACTTTGTGCCAGACGGCTTCGTTATGAGGCGTTGGACAGCCTTGTGGCAAGGGGTTTCAAGGTGGCGACGGCACATACAATGTCCGATAACGCAGAAACGGTGCTTTTCAACCTTTCGCGCGGAAGCTCGGTAAGAGGGCTTTGCGGCATTCCCTATGTCCGCGGCGGATATATCCGTCCCCTGCTCCTTTGCACCCGTGCCGACACCGAAAACTACTGCGCCGAGCACAACATCGGCTTTGTCAACGACAGCACCAACGATTGCGACGACTATACTCGCAACTACCTGCGCCATAGGGTGCTCGCACCGCTAAAAGCGGCCTTTCCCTCCTGCGAGGAGGCCATCTCGCGTATGAGCGGCCAGCTTTCAGAGATAGACCTGATGCTTGATAGGATGGCAAGTGAGCTTATCGCTTCGAGTGCCGTTGAGAGTGGCTGGCGGCGTGAAATATTGCTCAGCGCCGATAGACCGGTGCTCTCATGTGCGGTACATCGCCTTGCGAAAGAGTCGACGGGGACTGCGCCCGACGGTTTTCATACCGACAGCCTTTGTGATTTGGTTGAACGAGGCGGAAGGCTTCAGCTTTCGGGCGGATTTTTCGCCGTATGCGACCATACCCTGCGGTTTATTGAAGGACAGGCCGAGTTTCAAAGCTATTGTCTGCCTTTGTGCGAGGGTGAGATCGAGACCCCGTTGATGTTGTTGGACGTAAGCATAAATGCAGATGAAAATAAACAAATTGTTCATAATTCTGTTACGCTTTGCGAAATAGATAATGATAAAATAGTAGGCAAAGCGGTGATAAGATGTCGAAAAGAGGGAGATTCCTTTCGTCCTGCGAAGCGACATACCAAGCCGCTGAGAAAGTGGATGAACGATTGCCGTATACCCGCTGAGCAACGTGACCTTTGGCCTGTCGTGGCCGACGATGAGGGTGTCGTTTGCGTTGTCGGTATCGGTGTCGACAGCCGAGTTCAGCCCGACGAGAAAACAAAAAATAAAATGATTATAAAGCGGAGGGGAAAATAATGTTAAGAGATGACGTGAAAGAAATCCTGATATCTGAGGAACAATTAAAAGAGATGGTCGCGCGCCTTGGACGTGAGATCACCGAGGAGTACAAGGATAAGAATCTGCTTATGATCGGCATACTCAAGGGCTGCGTCGTGTTTATGAGCGACCTTATGCGTGCCGTTGACCTCAAGTGCCGCATCGACTTTATGGCGGTGTCCTCCTATGGCTCGGGCACCCAGTCGTCAGGCAACGTCAGAATTGTCAAAGACCTTGACATCAACCTCGAGGGATATGACGTTTTGCTCATCGAGGATATTCTTGACTCGGGCAACACCCTTAGCTACGTTCGTTCTCTGCTTGCTACAAGGGGAGCCAAGAGCGTCAAGATATGTACCTTACTTGATAAGCCTGCGCGCCGTACCGCAGACATTTCGGCCGATTTTATCGGTGCCGAGATCGAGGATAAATTTGTAGTCGGATACGGCCTTGATTTTGATGAAAAGTATCGCAATTTACAGTTTGTGGGTGTTCCGCACCCCTATGTTTACAGCGGTAAATGACAGGAGTGATCGTTTTTGAGTAACAATTGGAAGAGGGCTCTGGTGCTCATCATTTTGCCTGTGGTGTTGCTGGTCGGGTTGTGGTTTGTGTCCTCCTCTGCACGCACCGCCGACAAGGTCAAATATTCGCAGATCGTCGAATATTTCTATAACGATGAGGTCAAGAGTTTCGAATTGGATTGGGGCAGCGGAGTCCTGCGTTATACCTTGCGCAAGGATGATAAGAACTATACCTACACCTCTCCGAGTGCAGAGGTCCTGTGGCGCGATATCCACGGATATGTAACCGAGCATAGCCTCGGCGAAGGGGTAGAAGATAAGAACAAGCTTGACTACGACTATAAATACAGCCGTACAAGCAACTGGGTTATGGATCTTTTGCCGATAGTGTTAATGGTCGGTACGGTGATATTCCTGTATATCTTTATGTCGCGCCGAATGGGCAAGATGATGGGCGACGACCGTATGTCCTCCTTCGGCAAGATAAAGACCAAGAAGCCGGTCGCCGACAAGCGCAAGACCACCTTTGCCGACGTGGCAGGTGCTGACGAGGAAAAGGAGGAGCTTGTCGAGATAGTCGAGTTCCTCAAGAGCCCCAAGAAGTTCAACGATATGGGTGCCCGTATTCCCAAGGGCGTGCTTTTGGTCGGCCCTCCCGGAACGGGTAAGACCCTCTTGGCGCGTGCCGTCGCAGGCGAGGCAGGAGTGCCCTTCTTCTCCATTTCGGGCTCCGATTTCGTTGAAATGTACGTCGGTGTCGGCGCATCCCGTGTTCGCGACCTCTTTGAGCAGGCCAAGAATCAGGCGCCTGCCATCATTTTCATTGATGAGATCGACGCGGTCGGCCGTCAGCGCGGCGCAGGCCTCGGCGGCGGTCACGACGAGAGGGAACAGACCCTTAACCAGTTGCTCGTTGAGATGGACGGCTTCGGCGCAAATGAGGGCGTTATCATCATCGCCGCCACCAACCGCCCCGACATTTTGGATAAAGCACTGCTTCGTCCCGGCCGTTTCGATAGACAGATAACCGTAAATTATCCCGACGTCAAGGGCCGCGAGGAGATAC
>JAZQID010000125.1:0-18242 GCA_045540915.1 Acutalibacteraceae bacterium | reverse complement strand
GTAATGACGGGATTTTCCTGATAGAAGCTCATCTTCTTGTAGTTATGAAGATTTGCGAACATCGTGCCATCCTTCATATGATGGCCGTAGAGGGTTATGTTGGCGCTGTTTCCGTCAACCGAAACGGTGTTGCGGAAATCGGCAAAAATGGAGCCGTAGACCGAGTAGGTCTTGTTGGGGTTGCGGTTTACATAATACTGATTGTCGGCCGCCTGATAAACAGGGTTGTCGATCTTGGTGTTGGGCACGGTGATCCAGCCGATGCAGTCGGGATTCTGTGCAACAAGCTCGTCAAAGCGGCGCAGGGAGCCGTCCTCGTTGACCGCGGTATCGGTGGGATGGTACATATCCCTCACCTGCTCAAGAATCGCATCGTTGGCCTGCTTCTCGCTGAAGTAGTCAAAGATATAACAGCCCGAGATGATGATGCCGATGGTTGCGGCAAGGAAGACCATCTTGCGAGCGATCTCGGGGCCCTTGTCACCTTCCCACGGGAAGAAGAAACGGGCAATTCTGATGAAGATGGACTGCTTTTTGGCCTTTTTGGGCTCCTCATCGCTCTCCTGCTCGACTTCCTGTTCGGGCTCGGACTCGATGGGCTTGCCCTCGGCTTGAGCGGCAAGGCTGTCGGCATCCCATTCGTCAACAAATTCCTTTGGTTGTTCGACAGTATCTTCAACAGATTTGGGTTGATGAGGTTCAATTCCG
This sequence comes from Acutalibacteraceae bacterium, assembly GCA_045540915.1. Taxonomy (GTDB): domain Bacteria; phylum Bacillota; class Clostridia; order Oscillospirales; family Acutalibacteraceae; genus RGIG2206. The sequence continues at coordinate 17,534 of JAZQID010000125.1, read as the reverse complement.
CGCAGAGCATCGTCGTAGGTTGCACTGCTCTCCTCTTCGTCGTAGAACTCGGCTACGTTCGGCTTGAACTCGGTTCCGTCGGGGGTGACGATGGCAGGCTCAAAATATTCTTCGGCAGAGGGCTTTTCCTCCTCAAACATAACCGAAAATCCGCCTACGCGTCCCAAAAAGGCGCGGACGGGATCGTTTATCATCGCGTGCAGAGTGGTGGGATCGTCGGGGAGCATAATAATGCTCTGATTGACGGCCGACACGGCACAACCGGGCAGTACGCTTTCGGACACGCTGAAGACCTTGGCAGTTGCAGGCACAAGGGCGGCGTTGAGATAGTTTTCGGGCAGTATACCCTCGGCAAAATTGTCGGTGATGCGCTCGACCGTAGCCTCGTCGCTGACCGCACCCATACCGATTGCGGAGCAAACGGTAGAGATGGCTCTGTCATCGCTTTCCCAACCGATACCGCCGCAAATGACGATGACGTCGCTGCGCAAGACGGCAGTCTTGAGGGCACGCTTCAACTCAATAGGCTCGGTGCCGACAACGCAGGAGTGACGGGTATCGATACCGCAGACCGAAAGGCCGTCCTTGATAACAAGCAGGTTTGACTCGATCGAATCGGCACCCGATTGCTTTTTTATGGTAATAATTTCAGCGTTCATCAATTATACCTCCGATACAAAACTGTAATCTATCAATTCATAGACCGTACCTTCAACTGCGGCATTGATGAGTGCCTCTTCGTCGAGCGCGCTCTGTGCTTCAAGCACCGCCTCTTCGGTGGGTCTTGTGCGGGGGTGACGCGGGGTAAATACTGTGCAACAGTCCTCGTAGGGCAGGATGGATATGTCAAAGGTGTCTATCTTACGGGAGATGCGGACGATCTCCTCCTTGTCCATTCCGATCAGGGGACGCAAAACCAATTTGTCCGAGGCGTTGTCGGTAACCTGTAGGGCGGCAAGGGTCTGACTTGCGACCTGACCGACGCTTTCGCCTGTGATAAGGGCGCCGCAACGGTTGGCATCGGCCAGCCGAGAGGATATCTTCATCATAAAGCGGCGCATTATCAGGGTGAAATATTCCTCGGGGCAGTTCTCCTGAATCTGCACCTGCGTTTCGGTGAAGGGCACCTTTGCAAGCATTATCGGGCCGCTGTAACGGGTGACCTGACGGAGCAGGTCTTTGACCTTTTTCTCAGCGAGAGGGCCGGTGTAGGGTGGGCTTGCAAAATGGATGGCGAAGAGCTCGATTCCGCGCTTTGCCATCATCCAGGCGGCAACGGGACTGTCGATTCCGCCCGAAATAAGTATCGCGGCGCGGCCGCCCGTTCCGACCGGCATACCTCCTGCGCCCTGAATTTGTCCTGCGCGGATATAGGCGCCGAAATCGCGTATCTCGACCACGACGGTGACGTCGGGATTCTTGACGTCGACCGAAAGGTGCGGCAAGGCGGAAAGAATGGCGCCGCCCATCTCGCGACTTATCTCAGGCGAGGTAAGGGGGAAACGCTTGTCGGCGCGCTTGCTTTCGACCTTGAAGGTCTTGGCGCCCGCCAGCTTATCCTTGAGCCAGTCGACACCGCGGGTAAGAATGTCGTCCATCGACTTCTCGCAAACGGCGGCGCGTGAAAAGCCTGCGATACCGAAGGTGCGCGAAACGCGGTCGAGAGCCTCGTCAAAGTCGAAATTCTCCTCGAGCGGCTCGATGAAGATGGTCGACTGGGCTTTCTTTATATCGGTCTTGCCGAGAGGGGCAAGGCGCTTTCTTATCGAGCGGATCAGGGAGTCCTCAAAGGTCGCACGGTTGAGCCCCTTGAGAGCGAGCTCGCCGTTCTTGACCAAAATAATTTCTTTCATACGGCTACTTCCTTCTTTTCAGCAATCGTACACCCTGCTTGACGGCATCGACCAGCGCGTCGATATCCTCCTGCGTGGTGTAACGGGAAAAACTTGCGCGGATGGCGCTGTCTGCGACGGGACGGGAGATGCCCTGCGCGGCGAGAACGTGACTTACGCCCCCCTTGGCACAGGCGCTTCCGCTTGAAACGTAGACCTCGCCGGCTTCAAGATGATGCATCATAACCTCGGAGCGAATACCCTGCACCGAGAAGTTGAGCACATAGGGCAAGGCGTCGTCGGGTGAGTTGATGACAACTCCGTCAATGGCCGAGAGACGCTCGCGTGCATCGGCCCAAAGCGCGTAGATGCGCTCGTAGGTTTCGGTCAGCGGCGGTAAAGCCTTGACAGCGGCGGCAAAGGCCTCGATAAGCAGGGTCGACTCGGTGCCCGAGCGCAAGCCCTTCTCCTGACCCCCACCGTAGATGAGGGGGAGTATCCTCGCCTTTTGCGAGAGGTAAAGTGCGCCGATGCCCTTGGGCGCGTGGACCTTGTGACCGCTCAGGGTGATGAGGTCGGTGCCGAGACTTTCGGGTCTTACCGACAGTTTGCCGAAGGCCTGCACACAGTCGCTGTGAACGAGAGCGTTACTGCCGACCGCCTTGAGAGCGGGTTTTATCGAAGCAACGGGTAAAACGGCACCCGTTTCGTTGTTGACGTACATCATTGACACAAGGACGGTGTCCTTGCGTACCGCATCGGCCACCGCCTGCTCAGAGATGCGGCCGTTTGAGTCGGGCTGAAGATAGGTGACCGAGAATCCTTCCTTCTCGAGTTGCTCGAAGCACCTTAGCACCGAGGGATGCTCAATAGCGGTGGTGACGAGGTGGTTGCCCTCGCGCTTCTTGGCACGGGCGGCACCGAAGATGGCGGTGTTGTTGGCCTCGCTTCCGCAGGAGGTGAAATATAACTCCTTGGGCTGACAGCCGACGGCGCGGGCAAGCAGGGCGCGAGCGTTGTCAAGCTTGACCAAAGCCTGAGCGCCGAGCAGGTGCATAGAGGAGGGGTTGCCGAAGCTGTCCAGATGGTCGCGCACAGCCTGCTTTGCCTCGTCGCAAAGGGGTGTCGTCGCGCTGTTGTCAAGATAATGCATTGCCATCTGCCCGCCTCCTGTCTGCAAATAATTATACATTATAAATTATACTACAACTTGTCCCAAATCACAACAGGAAAAATGTCATTTGAGCGGCTTTTTTATAACGGCGGGCATCTTTCACAGGTGGAAGTGGCATATTGATATAAAAGAGGATGAGAGGTGAGAAAAATTGCTGCGAAAGGTTGGCAAAACGGCGGCGGTTTTGGGCGCGGTCGGCCTGCTTGCGACGTCATTTTGGTACGGCGGCAGGGTGTCGCGCAGATATGAGGAGAGGATAGTCCTCGTATACGGCGAGGCCAAGGAGGACGCGGCCGCTCTCGTTGATAGAGCGAAGGGCTTTTTGGAAAAGGAGCTCGACCTGCGAGTGTCGACTGAAAGGTAGGGGTGCCTTGCGGTTTTTGCCCGATTTGTCTGTGTCAACCCTTGCTTTGCGGAATAAAATGATACCGAAAGCAACATTTGTCGCCCTTACGGGCGGCGGAAAGCGGTGAAGACATGACAGAGTTATCCTACCCGACATATTTCGCAGGCGTGCTGTCGGCCGACGGCTACTGCTCCTACTTAAACGGCATATATGACCCCGACGACGCGTGGCGCACCTATTTGATAAAGGGCGGCGCAGGAATGGGCAAATCCACCCTGATGAAAGGGGTGACCGCCGCCCTTTCTGAAAGGGGGCAAAGGGCGGTGCTCATCACCTGCCCGAGCGACCCCGACTCCCTCGACGGAGTCATCTTTCCAGACATCAAGGCCTGTATAATGGATGCTACCGCCCCCCACATCGTCAACCCCGTATACCCCGAGCTGTGCGAGGTCATTCTCAATGTCGGCGACCATTGTGACCGCGACGGGCTGACTTCATCTGCCGCTGAGCTTATCGGCATTAACAGAAGGATGCAGGCCTGCTACCAGCGCGCTTCACGCTACATTTCGGCCATCTCCTCCCTCAAAAACGATACCTACCGCATTGCCTACGACTGTTCGGACACAAAGCGCGCATCCAACTTCGCGGTACAGCTCGCTTCAAGGCTGATGCCTAAGCGAAGCGGTCGCGGAAGCGAAAAGACCCTCTTTTTGAGTGCCGTTACGCCGAAAGGCTACCTCTACCACGCCGATACTGTGGGAATGGTCTGTGACCGCGTTGTCGCCGTCGAGGACGAACACGGCGCCGTATCGCAGGCGATCATGTCCTCCTTGCGTATGGCGGCGGTGGAGCTCGGTTACGACGTGATCGCTTGCGCGAGCCCCTTTGCCCCCGAGGAAAAGACCGAGCAACTGCTTATCCCTGAGCTGAAGCTGGGCTTCGTGACCCAGAACCGATGGCTCAAGACACCCGTCACCGACCGCATCATCCACGCAAGGCGGTTTGAGGACGTCGCCGCTTTGCATCAGAAACGGCAACGCCTCTCCTTCAACCGCCGCGCAGTCAACGAGCTGATAGAGGGCACGGTGCAGACCCTTCAGCAAGCCAAATCCATTCACGACGAGCTCGAAAAGCTATACGTCGGCTGTATGGACTTCGGCGCCGTCAATCTGCGCAAAGAGGCGGTCATAAATGACCTGCTCAAACGCGCAGATAAGATGTAAGCATAAAAAGCCGCTTGTCAGAGCGGCTTTTTCGTTACGCAAAAAACAATGGTTGATATTCTTGTGCTTATAAGGTAAAATGAAATAAAGCAAAGAGAGGGGATGCCCCGTGGCAGAAAAACAACTTCATTGTGCTTTTTGTAAAGCAATACTTTTTGACGACGACGATGTCGTTTACTGTCCCGAGTGCGGTGCGCCGCATCACAGGGAATGTTATAATTCGCTCGGTCATTGCGCGCGTATCGAGTATCACGGACTTAAGGAACAGCCTGAGGAACAGCCCGAGGAAGAAAAACAGCGCGGCGACCGCGACCGTGAGGGACGGGTCTGCAATAACTGCGGCAAGATAAGCAGCAGCGACACCCTTTTCTGCCCCTACTGCAATGCGAGGTTCATCGAGCCCGAACAGCAGAGCGGCCCTGCGGTACCGCCCGAGCAGTTCGACCCGTACAATTCGGTCTCTCCCGACGAGGAGATCGGCGGCGTGTCGGCCACCGAGGTCGCTTCTTACGTCAGGATAAACACCCGCCGATACCTGCCCCGCTTTAAGACTCTGGATAAGTCGGGCAAGAAGGTGAGCTGGAACTGGTGCGCCTTCCTCTTCGGCCCGAGCTGGCTCTTTTTCAGAAAGTGCCATCTTTACGGCTTGGGCGCGATGCTCTTTTCGGCCGTTGCCTACCTGATGATGTGCCCGATGTACAGCGACTACAACAGGGCGCTTTACGGCGTGTTTGGTAATATGACTGCGGAGGAGATCAGCAAGATCACTGATATGACTCCCTATGTGGAGAGGGTAATGACCGACTTTTTCAAAATGTCGGATCAATGGACTGCCCTGCTGTTTTATCTGGGCATACTGTTTATGATAGGTGTGCATCTTGTTATCGGTCTGTTCGGCGACCGCATATACCTCAGCCACTGTGTTGAGAAAATTCGTGTCATACGCGAGAATGACGAGATCGACAATAAACTGCAGGCGATGCTCATTATGGGCGGAGTCAATCCCTTTGCTGCGGCGCTTTCCTTTTACGGAGCGTCACTGATATTCCAACTGCTGTTAAACTTGTTTGTAGCTTAGGAGGAAGAAGTATGAAAATTCGCAAGGCGGTCATCCCTGCTGCAGGACTTGGCACCCGCGTGCTTCCTGCCACCAAGGTAATGCCCAAGGAAATGCTCCCCATCGTCGACAAGCCTGCCATTCAGTATATCGTGGAAGAGGCGGTTGCCGCAGGGATAACCGATATTCTTATTATTCTCGGACGCGGAAAGGGTCTTATTGAGGACCATTTCGACAACGCCTACGAGCTGGAGGACACCCTTCGCCGCAAAGGTCGCATTGAGGCGGCCGACGAGGTAGCGGCTATCGCTTCGATGGCCAATGTTTATTTCGTGCGTCAGCATATGCCCAAGGGCTTGGGCCACGCCGTAATGACGGCTCGAGGCTTCGTGGGCAACGAGCCCTTTGCGGTGCTCTACGGCGACGACGTCATTCTTTCCGAGCGCTCGGTCACCGCTCAGCTTTGCGACCGATACGAGCAGTTCGGCAAGGGCGTGGTCGGTGTCAAGGAGGTTCCGCGCAGCGAGGTGCACAAGTATTGCTCGCTGAAGGTGGACGAGCTCGAGGACAAGGTCTTCGCCGTCTCCGATATGATCGAAAAGCCGACCGAGGACCAGATAATGAGCTGTTACTCTATCTTGGGACGGTGCGTACTGCCGCCCGAGATATTCGACCTGCTCGACAGGACCAAGCCGGGCATTAACAACGAGATTCAGCTTACCGACGCGATGGCCGAGCTGTCGCGCGACAAGGGAATGATCGCCGTCGACTTCGAGGGCAAGCGTTATGATATGGGCAACAAGCTCGGCATAATGCAAGCACAGGTGGAGGTCGCACTCAAGCACTCCGAGATCGGCGAGGGCTTCCGCGAATATCTCAAGGAAATTGCAAAGACCCTGTAAAGCCAATAACTGCCCGTCCGAGAGCATCGGTCGGGCAGTTTTACAAAATGATTGAATTTGACGGGGCTATGTGGTAATATTAAAATAATGATGAAGGAAAGGGTGGCATAGGGTGAGTAACAAAAACGAGGTTGTTTTGCGTCAGGATGCTAAGGGCGGAGACTTGATGGAGGTTTTGTCCTTCACCGCTGAAAAGACGATGGAGCTTGCCAATGCCAACTCTGTGATGGGTGAGCGCATCGAGGTCGACGGCATCACCGTTATCCCCGTGTCGAAGGTGTCGGCCGGCTTTGCAGGAGGCGGCGCGGACATCAGGAATGCCGACAAAAAGCGCACCCAGAACCCTGCAGGCGCAGGCGCAAAGGTTTCGGTCACGCCGATGACCTTCCTTGTTATCAAGGAGGGGGACGCAAGGATTATCACCATCAACGCGCAGGAGGGCGGCTCTGAGGGCTGGATATCGGCCGTCATCGAGCAGTTCAAAAACCTCATCAAAAAGGATTCAAAGAAATAAAATAAAAAGCGAGAAACAATTTTCTCTGTTGTTTTTAACGGAGAATTGCAAGCACGAAAAATCGGCAGAGAACTTGTTTTCTCTGCCGACTTGTGATATAATAGAACTAACGAAAAGCCTTCCTCCGAGAGGAAGGTGGCTTGCGGAGCGTGACGGAAAGCGCATGCGTGACTTTAAATTTGCACTTATCTTATCATAACGTGTTCTCCCTTAGTCGCCTACGGTGCCAGCTCCCTCCCGGAGGGAGCCTATGTAAGTGTTCGTGCGTCTTCAGGGGCATGGGCTTTGCCCGAGGCCTTTGTAATACAAAGGCGAAACTGGCTATAAAAAGGAGATATTTATGGATCATCAAAAATTGATGACAAAGTCATTAACAGATTTATTGGATATAGGAGAAGCCCTAAATTGTTCCTTTTTTGCAATCTTGTTACAAGGAACAAATTTTTATTCAGGGTATTGGGGATTGTCAGATCAAAACCTATTGGGTGCAATTCTTACTTTTTCCGGCAAAGATATATCATATACCATCAAGGTGCCTTTGGATATTAAAAAAATTAAAATTAGAAAAAGCGTTTTTCCAAAACAATACATAGTAAAAATCAAATTTACAGAAGGAAACCCTTGTAAATTAAGAGTGCCGTTAAAAGCGTATCAAATCGAAAAGCAAAAAGAAAATTTCGAATATTTTTGCAATGAAATAAAAACCAAAGTGATACAATAATGTAACCCCGACAGACCTTTTAAAATCTGTCGGGGCTTATTATTTGTTTTCTGCGGTTCAATTTTTGTTGTTAGTGTTTTCTCCGTTAAGAACCTCACTCATTTTGTTTCTCGCTTTTTTGAATCTTACAACAATTATTTCTTCAATTTTGCGGTTTTCTCAAAGGCGGCGGTAACGGCGCTTGCGGCGGTGGCGCGGAATGCGCCCTTTTCAAGCGCGAGCACGCCCTCGATGGTGGTGCCGCCGGGGGAGCAGACCTCGTCCTTCAGCCGCTCGGGATGCTTGTCGCTGCCGAGCATCATAGCGGCACTGCCGAAGACCGTCTGCTTGGCGTACAGCAGAGCCTTGTCGCGCGGCAGACCGCATTTAACGGCACCCTCGGCCAACGCCTCGGTGAAGATGTAAACGAAAGCAGGGCCGCAACCCGACAAAGCGGCGGCGGCATCGATGAACTTCTCGTCGATCTTATCGACTATACCTGCGCCGCTGAGCAGAGCCAAAAACTCTGCCTCGTCCTCTGCCGATATACCTTTACCTACGCAGTAGAGTATCATTCCCTGCTGAGCGGCAACGGGGGTGTTGGGCATAATGCGGATGCACCTGTCGGTCTTTGCCGCCGCGCAGATGTCCTGCAAGGACACGCCTGCCGCCATAGTGACAATGACGGTATCGGCCGAAAGGGCGGGCGTGATCTTCTCAGCCACCTTGCCGATGGCATCCGGCTTGACGCCCAAAAAGACGAACCGAGACCCCTTGGCAACCGTGTCGGCATCGACCACCGCGATGCTCGGCATCGAGGCGGCAAGGGCATCGGTCTTGGCCTTGTCAAAATCGCAAACGGCAATATTCTGCGCAACCTTGTAAACGGCAGAGGCAAGGGCACCGCCCATATTGCCTGCGCCGATAAATCCGGCTTTGTAGGTCATAATTTTCACTCCTTAACGAACGTGACCCTCGCCGAGAATCACATATTTGTAGGTGGTAAGCTCCTTGAGCCCCATCGGGCCGCGAGCGTGCAGTTTTTGGGTGGAGATGCCCATCTCACAGCCGAGCCCGAACTCACCGCCATCGGTGAACCTCGTCGATGCGTTGACGTAGACTGCGGCGCTGTCGACAAGTCGGCAGAAGCGGTCGGCGGCCTCGGTGTCGTCGGTGATGATGGCTTCGCTGTGGCCGGTCGAATGGGCGGCGATGTGACTGATGGCGCCGTCGACTCCGTCGACTGCCTCAACGGCGAGGATGTAGTCGAGGAACTCGGTGTCGAAATCCTCGTCACCTGCGGCCACACCGCAGACGGAGTAGGGCAGGCACTCCTTGCTCATACGAAGCTCGACCGCCTGCTCGCGTTTAGTAAGCCGCTCTTCCAAAAGGGGCAAAAACTGCGGCACTATCTTCCTGTCGATAAGGCAGACCTCAGCCGCGTTGCAAACGGAGGGGCGGCTGGTCTTGGCATTCTCAATGATGTTCAGCGCGCGGTCGAAATCGGCAGCACCGTCAACGTAGACGTGGCAGATTCCCGTACCCGTCTCGATGCAGGGCACCGTTGCGTTCTCGACGCAGGCGCGGATAAGTCCCTTTCCACCTCGTGGAATGAGCAGGTCGACGTAGCCGTTGGCGGTCATCAGCTCGGTTGCGCTGGCGCGGGTGGTGTCGTCGACGAGCAAAACGGCATCCTTGCACAAGCCGACTCTTTCAAGTCCATCGCGCATAGCGTCGGCAACGGCGCGGGCACTCGCGTGGGCCTCCTTGCCGCTTCGCAGGATGCAGACGTTGCCGCTCTTTATGGCCAGAGCCGCCGCATCGGAGGTGACGTTGGGACGGCTTTCGTAGATTATGGCAATTACACCGAGAGGGACCGAGACTTTGCGGATGGTCAGGCCGTCCTCGCGCACGTATTGGTCGAGCAGGCGGCCTGTCGGGTCGTCAAGCTTCGCAACGTCGCGAATGCCGTCGGCCATAGCGCGTATGCGTGCCTCGTCAAGACGGAGGCGGTCCATCATAACCTCGGAAATGGTGCCCTTGGCGCGCTCAAGGTCGGCGCGGTTGGCACAAAGTATAGGTTCAATGTTGTCGCAAAGGGCGTCGGCCATAGCCAACAGTGCGCCGTTGCGAGCCTCGCCCGAGACACCTGCCATTTTGCGCGATGCCTGTTTTGCGAGCTTGAGTATCTCCTGTGTCGTCATTGGGCTTTCCTCCCGATGAATCTTGTGCCGACGGGCATACCGCCGACGATGTCGTAGAGAACCGACGGGTCGGTGCCGTTGGCGATGACCATATCACAGCCCGACTGCATAGCGATCTTGGCCGCCTCGATCTTGGTGGCCATACCGCCCGTGCCGACGTTGGTGCCGCTTCCCCCTGCGAGTGCCTCGATCTCGGGGGTCACCTCGTCGATGACGGGGATAAGCTTTGCGTTGGGGTCAAGTCGCGGGTCGGCGGTAAAGACGCCGTCGATGTCGGAAAGCAGAACGAGCAGGTCGGCCTTGACACTCTCGGCAACGATGGCGGCGAGGGTGTCGTTGTCACCGATGACCAGCTCCTTGGTGGTGACGGTGTCGTTCTCGTTTATGATAGGGATGACGTTCAGCTCAAGCAGCTTCTGCAGGGTGTTGTTGAAGTTGGCGTGCTGATTTTCATCGGTGAGGTTGCCTGCCGTCAACAGCATCTGAGCGACGGTGTGGTTGTGCTCGCCGAAAAGGCGGTCGTATGTATACATCAGCTCGCACTGACCGACGGCAGCCGCCGCCTGCTTGAGAGCCAGCTCGGTGGGACGCTCCTTGAGTCCGAGCTTGCCCATACCCATACCGACGGCGCCCGAGGAAACGACGATGACCTCAAGCCCTGAGTTTTTGATGTCGCTGAGAACCTTGCAAAAGCTCTCGATGTGACGGATGTTGAGATGGCCCGTTGAGTAGGCCAAAGTGGACGTACCGATCTTGACTACAATTCTCATTATATAAGCTCCTTAATAGGACTTTAGCAATTTAATACATTATAACTTTTGCCGCCCGATAAGTCAACAAAAAAAGCACTTGCCATCGCAAGTGCTTTTTTCTGGAAAGGTAGCACGAATTAGAATACTTACATATTATTTATATTTTGTCGGCAGAGCCGACCCCGATACTTCTTCACTATTCACGATTACTTATTACCTCGCCGAAAATCTGCTCGGACAAAATTAGTGAAGAGTGAAAAGTGAAGAGTGAAAAAGTAAAAATCTCCCCGAACTTCGTCCGAGGAGATTTTTGGCGGAGAGAGGGGGATTCGAACCCCCGAACGGGTATTAGCCGTTACACGATTTCCAGTCGTGCGCCTTAGACCAGCTCAGCCATCTCTCCATATCCTTATATCAAGGCGCTTAACTATTATACATAACCCCGTTGCAAAAATCAAGCATAATTTTTCAAGCAGGCATAATTTGTTTTGGCAAGGGGAAATATTAACCTGAAAAGCAACATTTCGGCAAGAGTTTCGGGAGGAAAAAATATGCTTGTAACGATATTCAGGACGGTGCTCCTATACGTTTGCGTCATCACCGCCCTTCGCATTATGGGGAAGCGGCAGATCGGCGACCTGCAACCCAACGAGCTGGTCACCACCATTCTCATCTCCGAGATAGCCACCATTCCCATTCAGGACATCAAGCAACCCACCGTAAACGGCGTTATCGCCATCTTCCTGCTTGTCAGCTTAGAGGTACTGCTCTCCTTCATCACCCTCAAATCCGACCGCATACGGCGCCTTGTCGACGGGCGGCCGACCATCGTCATCCGTCACGGACGGGTGGATCAGGCGGCGATGAAGCGTATGAGGTTGACGGTCGACGACCTGCTTGAAAACCTGCGTCAAAATCAGGTCTTCGACATCGGCGAGGTGGAGTATGCCGTCGTCGAGACCAACGGCAATATGTCGGTGCTGCTTCGTTCCGAGCATCAGCCTGCCACCGCAAAGCAGGTAGGGGTCGATGCCGATGACACGGGCATTCCCGTCCCCGTGGTATGCGACGGCAAGCTGCGGGACGAATTTATGCGCTCGGTCGGAATGACACCCGACAAGCTCAAGTCCATACTCGACCAACAGGGCGTTTCTCAGGACGAGGTCTTCATTATGACGGTCGACGCAAGGGGAAATACCGTGCTGATAAACAAGGAGGGCGAAAAATGAAGCGGCTGATAACGGTTGGAGTGCTGTTGGCCTGCATCGTGGCCATCTGCATAACGAGTCAGGCCGTCCTGACCGACTGCGCCGAAGCGGTCGGCACCCCTTTGAGCGAGGGCATCGATGCGGCAGAGTCTGACGATATCGAAACGGCGCGGCAAAAGGCAGCCGAGGCGGAGATGGCCTTTATGGACAGGGAGAAATGGCTCAACCTCTTCGTCCATCGGGACTTGGTTGAAAATCTGGGTGCGCAGATAGCCCGACTCACCGACCTTGCCGAAGAGGAGACCCTGTCCGAGTACAGAGCGGAGGCAAAAAGCACCCTCGTTATGCTTACCCACGTCGTAGAGGACGAGCGGGCGATATTATAAATGAAAAGCATCTGCACAGGTTTTCTGCGCAGATGCTTTATCTTTTTATCTAACCCTTACGCCCTTTTGTTATTGGCCTTGCGGTTTTTCCAAACTACCCAAAGGGAAGGTGCGAGGCAGATGGAGGAAAGGGTACCCGAGATAAGACCGAAGATGAGGGGTACTGTCAGGGTGTTCAAGGAAGAAATACCTGTGAACTGGCAGACCACAAAGACGGTCAGAATGGCGATAACGGTGGTTACCGTGGTGACGATGTTGCGGCTGAGAACCTGAGTGTTAGAGAGGTCGACCAGCTCTTCAACGGGCATCTTGTCGCCGTAGACCCTGCGGTTTTCGCGGATACGGTCGAAGACAACGATGGTGTTGTTGAGGGAGTATCCGAGGAGGGTCATAACGACGGCGATGAAGTTGGCGTCGATCTCCAAGCGGAAGATGACTGCCGCAAAGAAGGCGATCAGCACGTCGAAGACAAGGGCAATGAGTGCCGAAAGGCCTGCAGTCCAACCGCCGATCTTGCGGAAGCGCCAGCCGACGTAAAGCACGACCAGAATGGCGGCGATGGCGACGGCGACGAGACACTTCAGGAAGAAGATGGAACCGACCGTTGCGTTGACCGAGTTGACCTCTGCCTGAACGGGCTTGTTGTCGGCGAAGTCCTTGTCGAGTGCCTTGCTCAGCGCGTCGATCTTTTCGGCGCTGACGGCCGCCTTGTCGGCAAGGGAGATGACCAGCTTCTGCGATTGGTCGGAAACGCCCGAGGTGGTGTCGACCTTGGTGGTCTTGCCGAGGGTCTTGTCAGCGAGCGCCTTTACCTCGTCGGTGTTGATGTCACCGGTGTAGGAGTAGCTGATCTTGGTACCGCCGCTGAAGGTGATGTCAAGTACGGGGCCGAATACGGCGCTTACGATAACGCCGACGAGCACCAATGCAACGGCAACGGCGCCGATACGCTTGAAGTTGCCGGTAAAGTTGATCTTCTTTTCCTCAACCTCTTTGGTACCGCCGTAGAGCCACGGATTACGCATACACTTGAAGTTGGCAAGGCTCTTGAGCATAAGTCTGGTGGCAAATACGCCCATAATGAAGTTGAAGATGATACCGATGACCTGAGTGTAGCCAAAGGAGTAAACAGCACCCGAAACGGAAGAGCCGAACAAAAGGGAAAGAGCGGGGCTGAATATCTTTGCGAAGAAGCTTTCGGCAGGGCCGAAGCAGCCCATAAGAACAACGGCAACGATGACGTTGGTGATGTTTCCGTCGATGATGGCGCTGGTAGCGTTGCGGAAGCCGTCGTTGATAGCGCCGGTGACCGTCTTGCCGCTGCGTATCTCTTCACGGATACGTTCGTTGATAATGACGTTGGCGTCGATACCGATACCGATCGACAGTATGATACCCGCGATACCCGGAATGGTCAGGGTAAAGCTGTTGGAACCTGCGAAGAAGCCCGATACACAGGCGATGATACCGCCGATCTGGCCTGCCAAAGCAACGCAGGAGATGGCACCGAGCAGGCGGTAACGGACGATGATAAGCAGGCAGATGATGGCAAAGGCGATGATGCCGGCGATGGTCATAGTCTTGAGAGCCTCAGCACCGAGGGTGTGGCTGATTATCTGCAGCTTGGAGTCGTGGACGGTCAGCTTGAAGGGAAGGGAGCCTGAGTTGATCTTGCTGGCGAGGGAGGCACATTCCTCGTAGGTGAACTGGCCGGTGATGTAGGCAACGCCGTTGGTGATGGCGGTGTTTACTTTGGGGGCCGAGATGACCTGTCCGTCCATACAGATGGCGATCTGTTTGCCGACGTTCTTTGCGGTTGCGGTTGCAAACTTGGAACGTCCTGCCGAGGTCAGCTTAAGCTCAACGCTGTGCTCGCCGTTCATAACAACGGCTGCGGCCTGCTGAATATCGGTCGAGCCGACGAGGACGACCTTATCCTTGTCATATGTGGAGCCTTCGCAGAAGGTCAGTACGGCGGTCTCGCCCAACTCGTTAACGGCAGATGCGGCGTCGAAATCCTTTTCGCCCGACTGCCAGGGGAAGCGAACGATGATCTGATCGTTACGGGTGTCGATGGAGGTCTCGTAGTCGGTGACACCGAGGTTGATCAGACGGTTGTTGATGGTCTCTTTTGCAGCCTCAAGCTGATCTTCCGACACGTCCTTGTCGGTTTCGGGGGAGAAAACGGCCTCTACTCCTCCCTGAATGTCGATACCCCAACGGATATCGCTTGCGCCCTTGAAATAAACCTTCTCATTGTCGCCGTAGTAGCTTTTGACTCCGAAGAAGGAGATGGAGGTCAGGGCTACGATAAAGGCGAGAACAATGAAGAATAAGGACTTGCCAACCTTTTTACGCGGTTTGCTCATTGTTTTATCTTTCCTCTCTGTTAAATAGTGGTTTGGGTCACGTCAAGAGAATCAGCCTGATTCGCCCGAGTCCTCCCCTTGAGATCCGCGTCCCTCTGTCCGAGCAAGCGGCAGGACGGCGGGGGCTATGTATGTGCAGGTGTCGGCGGACACGGCATTGTCCGACCGAAGCCTGAAATAAACCGTTTTGACCGCTTCGTCAAGTCGGGACTCGTTAGATGCCCCGTTGTTAGCGGTGGGAAGGTCGTGCGTCAGCCCGTCGACGAAGTAAAGCTGAGCCGAGGCGGCTTTCTCCGTCCGGATCCGAATCGGAGCATTGACCGCGAAGACCAATCCGCAGACCACCGCAAGCAGAGTGATCACCGCGCTGAGTCGCAATATGCTGTTTCTTTTCAAAGGGCAACACACCCCCTTTCACTTTGTAAAAATGAAATCTCATACATTATTATAATAACAGGTACTGAAAAAGTCAATCGGTTGCCGTCGGTCAGCAAAGTCCCTCGCTGCGAATCATCTCGATGGTGGCAAGCTTTACCGCCATACAGAAGAGGGTCATCGCCTGCTCCAGCTCGTTGACAGGCGGGAAGGAGGGAGCAAGACGGATGTTGCTGTCGAGGGGGTCCTTTCCGTAAGGATAGGTTGCACCTGCGCCGGTAAGGGTGACGCCCGCCTCCTTGCAGAGCTGAGCCACACGCTTGGCACAGTTGGGCAGGGTGTCGACGCTGATGAAATATCCGCCGTCGACCTCACTCCAGTTGAGAATGTCGAGACCGTCCAGATTTTCTTCAAGAATTCTGATAACGGCCTTGAACTTGGGCTCAAGAAGTGCCGCGTGCTTTTGCATATGTGCCTTCAGGGCAGCAAAGTCGGGGAACATTCTTGCGTGGCGCAGTTGATTTACCTTGTCGTTGCAGATGGTCTGTATCGCCATGCGCGAGCGGATAAGTGCAAGGTTGCCTGTGCTTGCGGCCATAGCCGCAACGCCGCCTCCGGGGAAGGTGACCTTGGAGGTGGAGGCAAAGGTGATGACGAGGTCGGGGTTGCCCGCCTTTTCACATTCGTCGAGGATGCTCAGCAGGGGAACGTCCTTGGTAATGGTATGTATGGCGTAGGCGTTGTCCCACAGCACGCGGAAGTCCTTAGCCGCAGGCTTGAGGGCGGCGATACGGCGCACCGTTTGGTCGGAGTAGGTGATGCCCTGCGGATTGGAGTACTTGGGCACGCACCACATTCCCTTGACCTTGGGGTCGCGCACCAGACGCTCGACCTCCTCCATATCGGGACCGTCGTTAAGCATTGCGATGGGTATCATACGGATGCCGAAATGCTCGCTGATGGCGAAGTGGCGGTCATATCCGGGCGAGGGGCAAAGGAAAACGAGGTCATCCTGCTTTCCCCAGGGCTCGTCACCGATACCGGTGGTCATCGCCTGAGCGAAGAAGTCGAACATCATATTCAGCGACGAGGTGCCGCCGATGATGACCTGCTCAGCCTTGCAGGAAAGGATGTCGGCAAAAAGACGGCGAACCTCGGGTATGCCGTCGGGGCCGCCGTAGTTGCGGCAGTCGGGTCCGGTTTCGCTGATGAGGGAGGAGTCGGCGGTAAGGGTGTCGAGCAGCTCCATACTCAGCTCGAGCTGGTCGTTGCTGGGCTTGCCTCGGGACATATCGAGGTTAAGGCCCATCGCCTTGTATCTATCATAAGCCTCCTTGAGAGATGCGTATTCTGCATCGAGCTCGGCGGCCGTTCGGTCTAAATAGCGCTTAAGCATTTGAGGTCCTCCGTTTACAATTGAAAAAGATAAATATAATAATAATACAAAACGAAAACAATATCAATACCTATTGTAAAAATATTCAAATCATATTCAATTCGCCTTGACATATTGTGTTCAATGCGATAAAATATAACAGGATATTGTATCAACCTTCGCGTGCGTCGGTCTGGCGAGTCGGCCTGCGGAGTGCAGATACCGGGTCATATACGCAACCCGTGAAATGCGTTTTTTATAAAGGAGGTGCACGTTTCGTGCCAAATGAATTAATTTGGATAATCGTTGCTGTCGCAGTAGCAGTTGCAGCGTTTGTAATTGGATTCGTTATCGGCGGTCAACACCGTAAGAAGAAGGCGGAGGCCATCATCGGCCCTGCCGAGACCGAAGCAAAGCGTATTCTCAACGATGCCTACAAAACTGCGGAAGCTAAGAAGAAAGAAGCCGTCCTTGAAGCAAAGGACGAGATCCACAACATGCGAAGCGAAGCGGATAAGGAGATCCGCGAGCGTCGTTCGGAAATCAAACAACAGGAAAACCGACTTGTGCAGAAGGAGGAGAGTCTGGAACACCGCTCCAACCTTATGACCAAAAAGGAGGAGCAGCTCTCTGAGCGTCTTTCCGAGGCTGAGAAGAAGATCGCCGAGGTCGACCAGCTCAAGAAGAGCCAGCTGGATATCCTCGAGCGCATTTCGGGCTTCTCCATTCAACAGGCCAAGGATTACCTGTTGAAATCGCTGGAGGACGACCTTACACACGACAAGGCCATCCGCATCCAGAACTACGAGCAGCAGCTCAAGGAGGAATCCGAGCAGATTGCCGCCCGTGTCATTTCTCAGGCTATTCAGCGCTGTGCCGCCGACCACTCTTCGGAGGCGACCATCTCGGTGGTCGACCTGCCGAGTGACGAGATGAAGGGACGCATCATCGGCCGCGAGGGACGCAACATCCGTACCTTTGAGCAGATGACGGGAGTCGACCTCATCATCGACGACACGCCCGAGACCATTACCCTTTCCTGCTTCGACCCCATCAGACGCGAGGTCTCGCGCCTTGCGCTTGAGCGGCTGATAACCGACGGCCGTATCCACCCTGC
>JAZQID010000124.1:0-11861 GCA_045540915.1 Acutalibacteraceae bacterium | reverse complement strand
AGGTCACTCATACGGCTTTTGTTAAGGGGAAGTTATTTCATGCTGTTCTCGTAGGACTCGATCATCTTCTTGACCATCTGTCCACCGACAGAACCGGCCTGTCTGGAAGTCAGGTCACCGTTGTAACCCTGCTTGAGATTTACACCAACCTCAGCGGCGGCCTCCATCTTGAAACGGTCGAGAGCCTCGCGAGCCTCGGGCACGTTGATCTTATTGCTTCTTGCCATAACTTTTTCACTCCTTTGTCATCAATGTTTGATGCGTTTGCAATAGTATTTTTTGCGGAGTGTATAAGTTTATGATTAGAAATTTTTGAAAGAAAATTTGGATTGAAAATACTTTTGAAATTAAAGGCCCTCTTTGGTGAAAACTGTACCAAAGAGGGTCTGCTTTATCCCAAAAGGCCGCGCACGAGTTCCCATATTACAGGGACGAGCAGGGCGGGAAGCATATTTCCGACGCGGATGCGCTTGCCGAAGGCGAGGTTGACGCCGACACCGAATATCAGGACGTTTCCGACGAGGGAAAGACCGGTCAGCATCGGCTCGGGCATAACGTTGCCTGCGAGCAGGCCGATGAGGTTGAATATGCCCTGATACAAGAACATCGGCAGGGCCGAGAACATCGCGCCGATGCCCATCGTCGATGAAAAAATTAAAATCACGACAAAGTCGAGAGCGGTCTTTGCAAACAGGGTGGACGGGTCGCCGAGACCGTCGGTGATACCGCCGACCACCGCCATCGCGCCGACACATATGATGAGTGAGCAGGTAACGAAGGCTTCGGTAAACTGCGAGCCGCCCTTGGCGCCTGCCATACTGCGCAACCTTTCGCCCAGTCGGTCAAGCAGGGCCTCGATGTCGATCAGCTCGCCGATGACGGTGCCCACCACCATCGAGACGATGAGCAGCATCGTGCCGTTGACCTGCAGCTTGCCCCCGTCGACCGAGAGCATATTCTGCAGGGTGCCGCTGACCCCGATGAAGACGGTGCACATACCGAGTGCTTGCATCAGCACCTGCTGAACCTTTTGAGGCACGCCGCGCTTGAGCATCAGGCCGATGCAGGCGGCTATCAGCACGCCGACCGTATTAACTATATTTCCGATGCAGGGCATATTTCCACTTCTTTCCTTGCGCTTTGATAAAGCAAGGGTCCGCAAACGCCCTTGCATCTGCGGACCCGTCATAATTTTTCTAAAACCGATTCTTACTTGAGGTACAGGAGAATGCACCAATAGGTAGTCTTGCCGTCGGTGAAGCAACCGGCACCGATGTAGCTGTACTTGCTGTCGTCGGAGAGAAGAACGTTCTTGTTATCCTCGTTCTTGACGATGGCGTCGTAGGCAGACTGAACATCCTTGTAGGAATCCCATACGTAGATACGGGTGGTTCCGCGAGTATAGATGTCGAAATCTTCAAAGATGGTGGCGTGGGCCTTGTTCTCACCCTTGGAATCCTTGATAGGACGGGTGTCGTCCATCTTCTTATCCTTCTCAACGGCTTCCTCGAAAGCGCGCGCAGTAGCGGCGGCGTTCAGCTCGGCCTTAACCGGCATCTCGCCGAGGTTGGCTTCCTTACGGGCGTTGTTGATGAGGGTGATCATTTCGTTGGCCTTTTTCTCGTCGGTCTTTATGCGGTAAACGGTAACCTCTACCTTGGCCTTGAAGTTGCGGTCGTTGGAGATAACCGTGATGGTAGCAATACCCGACTCAACGCCAAGAACCTTTCCGTTCTTGTCAACCTTTGCAACGGCTTCGTTGGAGCTCTCGTAATAGAGAGACTTGTCAGCGGCGTCGTCAGGAACGATCTTGGTCTTGATCTGGCCGACGGTGCCGATCTCGAGGGTCATTTCCTTCTCTTCAACAGAGAGGGTCTGAATATGCTTGCCGCCTTCGGGAACCTTGGCATCGGCCTTCTTGGACGGATCGCCGATCTCGGCGTATTCTACGTCAAGAGAAATACCGTTGTCTTCCTTTTTGTTGTTGGGCGTCTTACCGCCGGAAGACGTACCGGTGTTGTCGTTGCAGGCTGCAAACAGACCGACGACCATAACGGTCGCAAGCAGGATAGCAATCAGTTTTTTCATATGTATCTCCTCCATTTACCGCGAGGCGCGGTGATTTGTAAGTTGTCGGTGATCCGACCTTGAGACTTAATAAAAGGCCGAGCCTTCTCTAAGCACTGTTATTTTACAACATATTTGCCAAATAATCAAGTAAAAATTTCTTAATTTCTTGTGAAATGTAACTTGAATTTTTGATTTTTTGTAAAAATCCGTGGGGTTTGAACCAAATTATACCAAAACATTCGAAAAATCGTCAAAAATCAAAAAAATATCTTTATTAAATTGCTTGTTTGTAGTATTATAATTATGTATATACTCATTAAAAATGATAAGCGAGGGATCAGGAATGTTAAAAAAGGTTCGCTTGGTAATTGCCGGAAACGATTACTACATCAACACCGACGAGGATGAGGATTATATCCGCTCGCTTGCCGCGAAGCTGGAGAAGGACCTGACCGCTATGTCAAACGGCAACCCTTGCCTTTCGACCACGATGGCGGCGGTGCTTTGCGCCCTCGAGTACAGCGACGAGTGCAGTTGCCGCGACCGCATCATCGAACAGCTCAAGGACGAGGCTCGCCACGCGATTGCCGACTCCGCCTCCGCCACCGTCGAAGCCAACGAGGCCATCCGCGAGATAAAGCGGCTGAGCGAGGAAAACCTGCGCCTTCGCAGAATGCTTGAGAATAAATGATGCCCGAACTGCTTGCTCCTGCGGGAAGCATTGACGCACTTTATGCCGCCGTCAGAAGCGGCGCCGACGCCGTCTATATGGGTATGGACAGGTTCAACGCGCGGCGAAACGCTTCCAATTTTGAAGATGCCGTCTTTTGCGATGCGGTGAGATATTGCCGTCAGCGCGGTGTCGCGGTTCACCTGACCCTTAACACGCTGATATCCGACTCCGAGATGGCTGAGGCCCTCGACTGCCTGCGTGTCGCCTGTGCGGCAGGGGTGGACGCCGTTATAGTGCAGGATATCGGACTTGCCAAACTGGTGCGGCAGGCCGCCCCCGATATGCCGATCCACGCCTCGACCCAGATGTCGATACATTCGTCGGCCGCCCTGCCGATGCTCAAGGAGATGGGCTTCTCGCGTGTCGTTCTTTCCCGCGAGCTTTCAAAGCAGGAGATGGCGCGGATAACCGCCGATGCCAAAGCCCTTGGCATCGAGACCGAGGTCTTTGTCCACGGGGCGCTTTGTATGTGCCTGTCGGGACAATGCTATATGAGCGCCGTCATCGGACAGCGAAGCGGCAACCGAGGCACCTGTGCCCAGCCCTGCCGACTTGCCTTTGCCGACGGCTCCTATCCACTCAGTCTCAAGGATATGTCCCTGCTCGAATGGGTGGAGGAACTCACCGAAATGGGTATCGCATCCTTTAAGATAGAGGGTCGGATGAAGCGGCCCGAATATGTTGCCGCCGCCGTGTCGGCCTTTCGAAGCAGGCTTGACTCAGGCGAGGTGGACAGCACCTTAAAAAATCAGCTTGACACTGTTTTCAGCCGCTCGGGTCACACCGACGGATACTATACGGGAAAATTAGGTGCCGATATGTTCGGCCGCCGTACCGAGACCGACGAGGCCGCCTCGGCCCAGTCGCTTAGTCAGATCCACGCCCTCTACCGAGCCGAAAGGCAGTCGGTGGCGGTGGATGCACGTTTTACCCTGCGCGCAGGTCAGCCGTCGGCACTCACCCTATCGGACGGTGAAAACGAGGCCGCCGCCCTCGGTGATGAGCCGCAGGTTGCCATCAACCGACCCCTTGACTCCGAACGGGCGGAGCAGCTTTGCTTCAAGCTGGGAGGCACGCCCTTTGCGGCAGGGAAATTCACCGCCGACATCGAGGAGGGCCTGACCCTGCCTGCAAGCGCCGTCAATGAACTGCGGCGCAAAGCGGTCGCGCAGTTGCTTGAGCTTCGCGCGCCTAAGGAAAAGGCCTTTTCCGCGCCTAAACTTGACGATATTTCGGCTCGCGCAGGCAAAAAGCCGCGCCTGTTCGTCCGCTTCGCAAAGGCGGAGCAGATCCCCGACGACCTTTTGGGTGTCGATCGCGTCTATCTGCCCCTTGGCGAGAGGATGCCCGACCTGCCCACCGAGGTGGGAGTCGAACTGCCGCGCGCTATGTTCGGCCGAGAGGACAAAATTCGCGAGCGGCTTAAAGGTCTGCCCGAAAAGGTGAAATTTGCCCTCTGTAACAATCTGTCGAGCCTTGTCCTTGCAAATGAAGCGGGACTTAGTGCCCACGCAGGCTTCGGCATCAATATTTTTAATCGAGTTGCCGCCGACAGTGTGCTTGAATCGGCAACCGAGGCCACCCTTTCCTTTGAGCTGACCTTGTCGCAGGCGAGGGCGGTCGGTGTGGGCGGAATAATTGCCTACGGCCGTCTGCCGCTGATGTTGACCCGCAACTGCCCGAGCGGCACCCACAACTGCAAGACCTGCTCCAAGGAGCTGGTCGACCGCAAGCGAGCGGTGTTTCCGATTGCCTGTCACGACGGCTTCAGCGAGATATTCAACAGCCTGCCCCTCTACCTTGACGACCGACTCGACGGCTTCGACTTCGTCGAGCTTTACTTCACCGACGAGGATAAGGCACGGTGCCGTCAGGTCATTGACGCCTTCCGAAAGGGCGAGCGGCTTGAGGGCGAATTTACACGAGGCCTGAGCCGCAGAGGTGTGTTTTAAGCCTACTTTATCTCCCCAAAAGGAGTTTTTCAAATGATACTTGCATCTCAGTCTCCGCGCCGTGCGGAAATATTATCGATGCTCGGCTTCGACTTTGAGATAGAGGTCGCCGACTGCGACGAAAACGTCGAGGGCATCCCGACCGAGCAGATAGTGGCCGTTCTTGCGCGCCGCAAGGCGCAGGCGGTCGCCGAGCGTCATCCCGACGAGGTGGTCATCGGCTCGGACACCCTTGTGACCGTCGACGGCAGTCCCATCGGCAAGCCTAAGGATGCCGCCGATGCCAAGCGGATGCTACGCTTGCTCTCGGGCAGGAGCCATACCGTTTATACCGGCGTTTCCATCATAAAGAACGGGGTCGACGAGACCTTCGTCATCGGCGCCGAGGTGGAGTTTTACCCCCTGACCGATGAGCAGATCGACCGATACGTCGCGACAGGTGATCCGCTTGACAAAGCAGGTGCTTACGGCATTCAGGGTCGGGGCGCTGTGCTGGTTCGTGGCATAAAGGGAGATTTCTTCACGGTAATGGGACTTCCTGCCGCCGAAGTGGCGCGCCGATTGGAGAAATATGAAATTTATCCGCAAAAATGATAAATTGTAATTGTCACTCGCACAGTTTGGGGTTATACTATAAGGTGCGCCGAAAGGCACGTTATATTACAGTTTAGTGAAAATCTAATTTTCGTTAGGGGAATGACTCTATGTTTACAAGAGATATCGGTATCGACCTCGGCACAGCCAACACGCTGGTCTGTATCAAAGGAAAGGGTATCATTATGCGCGAGCCGTCGGTGGTTGCCGTCGACGTGCGCAACCAGATGGTGCGTGCCGTCGGCTTCGAGGCAAAGGAAATGATCGGCCGTACGCCCGGCTCCATCGTTGCGGTGCGGCCTCTTAAGGACGGGGTCATCGCCGACTTCGACGTTACCGCGAGAATGCTCAAGCGGTTTATACGCGACGCCCTCAAGGGCAGCTTTATCTCGCGTGCGCGTATTATAATATGTATACCCTCGGGTGTTACCGAGGTTGAGTCCCGTGCCGTTTACGATGCGGCCCATACAGCAGGTGCAAGGGAGATTGACCTTATCGAAGAGCCGATGGCGGCCGCTATCGGTGCAGGTCTGCCTGTCTGGGACGCAACGGGAAGTATGATCGTCGACATTGGCGGCGGCACCAGCGAGGTCGCCATCATTTCGCTCGGCGATATCGTCACCTCTCAGTCGGTGCGTACCGCGGGCGACGACTTTGACGAGGCCATCATCAACTATATCCGCCGCAAGCACAATCTGCTCATAGGCGAGAGGACGGCCGAGGAGATCAAGATCGCCATCGGCTCGGCCTGGGAATACGAGGACGAGGGTAATATGGAGATAAAGGGACGCAACCTTATCGACGGCCTTCCCAAGAACGTCACCATTACGGCGGCCGAGGTGCGCGAGGCCCTTTACGAGCCACTGCATAAGATAATCGACGCCATTCGCTCCACCCTTGAAAACACACCGCCCGAGCTGGCGGCCGACATTATTGACAGGGGCATCACCCTGACGGGCGGCGGCGCCCTGCTTCGCGGCATCGACACCCTCATCAACGAGGAGACGGCCATTCCCGTTCACATTGCGGACAACCCTCTCGACTGTGTCGTTGAGGGCACCCAAAAGCGTTTGGAGGCTAATTTGCCCTTCAACACCTACTACAAGCGCCGCAGATATTGATATCTCGGCAAAAACTTTTAAGAAAGGCAGATGGGCTGAGTGAGAAGGTTTCTCAGGAGTAAAAAGTTCATAGTAATGGTCTGCGTTGTCGCCCTTTTGACCGCGCTGACCGTCACCTTCGGCATACTCAGCGACTGGGCATCGCCGCAGAGTGTCTTTGTCGGTGCTGTGGTCACCCCGATACAGAATGCCTTTTCCGATGCCGCTGAGGCGGTAGAGGGCTTTTTCGGCGTTTTCGGGCAGAGGGACGACCTTGCCAAAGAGAATGCCGAGCTGAAAGAGGAGCTTAACGCACTTAAGGATGAAAAGCTTGAGTGGCAGGAGGCTCTTAATGAGAATGAGTTTTACAAGGATTTCCTCGGGCTTAAAGAGGAGAACGAGGACTTTACCTTTTGCTCTGCGCGCGTAATTGCGCGCGACCCTGCCGACGTCTACGGCACCCTGACCATTGACGCGGGCAGTATCGACGGAATAAGCGCACACGACGTTGTCATCACTGCAGACGGGCTGGTCGGCTACGTCAGTACCGTTGCGCCTACATACAGCACCGTCGTGACCATCGTCAACCCCTCGGTCAACGTCGGCGCATACGACCGACGCACCGATGATAGCGGTATCGTATCGGGAAGTGTCGACACCGTTGCCGACCGAAATTGCCTTATGAGCAACCTCAACCGATACAGCACCGTCGTTGAGGGGGACTACATCGTCACGGCAGGAAGCGGCATCTTCCCCGCCGATATCGTTATCGGCACCGTCGCCGAGGTCAAGCAGGATGAGGGTCAGCTGACCCTTCACGCCGTTGTTGAGCCTGCCGCCGACATCTTTAACTGCCGCAACGTTATGGTCATCACCTCCTTCAGCGGTCAGGGCGAGTACCCCTCTGCCCAAGCGGAAGATACGGAGGGCAACTGATGTACTACCAGACCCGAAATCAACACGGCTACCTTTATTACACCGCGCTCGGATTGATTACGATAGCCCTCTTTGTCATTCAGTCGATACCCTTGCTTCCGCGCATAGCCGCAGTCTGTGCGATGCCCCTTTTGCCGTTGGTGTTTTGCATCGGCGTTTTCAACAACGAGGCGGTCGGCTTTGTTTTCGGCCTGCTTGCAGGTCTGCTGATGGACGTCACTTCATCGGCCAGCGACGGCTTTAATGCCCTTGTGCTGACGGTTTTCGGTCTGGGGGTCGCCCTGCTGACCGAGTACCTTTTCAACGACCGACTTGTCACCACCTGCCTGCTGAGTTTTATCTTCACCGCAGGCTATTATCTGCTCTATTGGCTATTTTTCGTCGTCGGTCGAGGCTATGAGGGCGCAGGGGTCTATCTTGTGAGATTTACCCTGCCTGCCGTTATCTACACTTGGGTGTTTACAGTGCCTTTTTACTATCTTGCGAGGTATATCCGCAAGGTTTCCCTGCGTGATCGAGATGAAGAAAAGAATCGGGGATTTTTGAGATGAAGACGTCCTTCTACCACAGAAAAAAGGCTTTTTACGTGCGGTTTACCGCGATGATATGCATACTTAGCGTGGTTATGTGTGCCTTTTTCGCCAAGATCACCGAGTTGCAGGTGGTCAACGCCGAGGAATATCTTGCGCAGGCCGATACCTCGTCGACCAGGACCCTCACCGTCACCGCGACCCGAGGGGAGATAGTCGACCGATACGGCCGCTCCCTTGTCTACAACCGCAACGGCTTTAATATTGAATTTGACGCCGCCTATCTTCCCACCTCTCAGCTTAATAGCACCATCTCCCGTTTGGTCGCGCTGCTTGAGAGGACGGGGGACGTTTGGGTGGACAGGCTTCCTATGGATAAAGAAGCGCCCTATGCCTTTGCTGAGGAGGCCGAAAGCGACCTTTCCGAGCTTCGCAAGACCCTTGGCCTTGCCCACTATGCCACCGCTGAGAATTGCTTTGATGCGATGGTCACCCGATACAAGCTTGAGGGTATGAGCGAGGCTGAGCAGCGCATCATTATGGGTGTGCGCTACTCAATGGAGAGGGCCGATTATTCGATTGCGGCGCCCTTCTGCTTTGCTGAGGACGTGTCGGACAACACCGTGACGGTGCTCAAGGAGTCCTCCTTCGACTACAAGGGGGTCAACATCGTCAACGCCACCTTCCGCGAGTATGCCGACCCCACCCTTGCCGCCCACATTCTCGGTTACACGGGACTTATGTCGGCTGACGAATGGGCCAAGGTCAAGGACACGGGCCTCTATCAGTTTAACGATAAGATAGGAAAAGCCGGTGTCGAAAGGGCATACGAGGAATACCTGAAGGGCACCGACGGAAAGATACGCATCACCCAGAGCGCTTCGGGTGAGGTCACGGCTACCGAGGTGGTGCAGGAGACTGTGTCGGGCAACACGGTACAGCTTACCATCGACCGCGAACTGCAAAAGGTCGCGCAGGGAGCCCTTTCCTCCGCCATCCACAAGATAAACGCATCGGCCGTCAGCTCGTCACAGCTTTCGACGGGCGGTGCAGTGGTGGTCTTGGAGGTCGGCACCGGCGAGATACTTGCCTGCGCCAACTACCCCACCTATTCCTTCGACGATTTCTTCGACGATTATAACGCGCTTTTGACCGCGCCAAACAAGCCCCTCTTTGACCGCGCTCTTAACGGAAGCTATCCCCCCGGCTCCACCTTTAAGCCGGCGATGGCACTCATCGGCCTCGAGCAGAACAAGATAGGGGTGCACGACACCATCAGGTGTGTCCATAAGTACACCCGATTTTCCGATTATCAGCCCACCTGCCTCGGCTATCATGGAGCACTTAACGTTACCACAGCCCTTGCCAAGAGCTGCAACTTCTATTTCTACGAGCTTGGCTACCGCATCGGTATCGCCGATATGAATAGGTACTGCCGTCAGTTCGGACTTGGCGTTTCTACGGGTGTCGAACTGCCCGAGTACAAAGGTGTCCTTGCAGGTAAGGATGCGCGCGAGGCGGCAGGCGGAATATGGAACCCCGGTGACACTATTCAGGCGGCCATCGGTCAGTCGGACAATGCCTTTACCCCCTTGCAGATGGCGGTCTACACCGCAACCATCGCAACCGGCGGAACAAGATACAAGGCCCACTATCTCAAATCGATATACGACTACGGCGTGACCACCCTTATCGACGACGACTTCACCGAAGCGGTCGACAAGGTTGAAATTTCGGCCGAGAACTTCAATTCGGTCAAGCAGGGTATGCTTCAGGTTACCGAAACAGGAACCGCCACCGCCACCTTCGGCAACTATCCCATCAAGGTCGCGGGCAAGACGGGTACCGCCGACGCCTATAACAAGACCAACGCGATGTTCATCGCCTTTGCGCCCTATGACGACCCGCAGATAGCCATCGCCATCGCGGTCGAAAACGGCGGACACGGCTCGGCCATCGCCCCCGTTGCGAAGGAGGTCTTCGACGCCTACTTCTTTACTAAGGACGAGCCCTATTCCGAGCAGGACATCAACTCCTTGCTCAAATGATTGACATCACCGATGTAATGTGCTAAAATATTGAAAAAGTTGAAATTTCGGCAGGAGGTGTGCTCGGGTGGCCAAGGCTAAAAGCGACTGCAAGGTCTATACCGTCGTATCGGGTAAGGGCGGCGCAGGAAAGTCCACCGTCACCTGTCTGCTCGGCACCGCCTTTGCGCGTCAGGGCTACCGCACCCTGCTTATCGACGTTGATGAGGGACTGCGTTGCCTCGACTTGATGCTCGGCGTGTCGGAGGATATTGCCTTCGACCTCGGCGACCTGCTCAAAGGTGACTGCGAGGCGAAGGATGCTATCAAGCCCGTGCCTGCAACCAAGAATTTGTTTTTACTGCCTGCGCCCCATTCGACCGGCCACGTCAACGGGCAGTTGGGCGAGCTGGTAACGGCGCTGAGAGGTCCCTTTGACCGCATAATCATCGATTCCTGCGCGGGAGTGGGCTACGGCTTTTCGGCCGCTATTGCCTGCGCCGACGAGGTGCTTGCGGTGGTCGGATGCGACCCCGTCAGCATAAGAGATGCGCGCAACGTCTGCGAGCTTCTGCGTGATGTCAGCGAGTCCAAGCGGCGAATGATAATCAACCGCTTCGACCACAAGGCTTCAAAGCGGCTTCGCGTCCCCCATATCGACAACATAATCGACTCGACTGCGATGCAGCTTATCGGCATCGTGCCCTACGACCCCCTGCTTGCCGCAGGTGCCGCCAACGGAAGCCCCATCACCAAGGGACGCGCGTGGCGCGCCTTTGTGCGCATCGTCCACCGTCTTGACGGCAAGAACATAAACCTGCCCAAATTAAATCGCATTTAATAAAAATATTAAATAATATAAAAAAACGGCCTCTTGACAAAGGTGTTAGAAAGGATGATTTGGATGACAATAGCACTTATCGCTGACGACGCAAAAAAGGAATTGATGGTACAGTTTTGTATCGCTTACTGTGGAATTCTAAGCCGCCACAATCTGTGTGCGACCGGCTCCACCGGCAAGCTGGTTTCAGATGCAACGGGACTGCAGATAACCTGTTTTATGAGCGGCTCGCAGGGCGGCGACGAGCAGATCGCCGCGCGCATCAGCTGTAATGAGATCGATATGGTCCTCTTTTTCCGTGATCCGAATTCCTCCGTTCAGCACGAGATGAACGAGCTGACCCTTCTGCGCCTTTGCGACGTCCAGCGTATCCCCTTGGCGACCAACCTCGCCACCGCCGAAATGCTCATTCACGGACTTGAGCGCGGCGACCTCGACTGGCGCGAGTACGTAAGGAATAAGTAAAATTTCAATTTCATATCGGCAAGGACGGGAAGGAGTAGGTCGGCTTTGCACCGACAGGGAAACGGCGCCGCGACTGAGAGCGCCGTCAAGGAAGGCCCCCGACCGAAGATATCCCCGAGCCGAAGCGTTTTTTGCGCCGTCTGACCCGCGTGACAGGGTCATAAGAGGGCAGGGCGATTTGCCTTGTCAATTAGGGTGGCACCACGGTCAACCGATCGTCCCTGATTCGACCTATGTCAAATGGCATTGGTCGGGTTGGGGCTTTTCATTTTTATAAAAAGGAGAAGACAAAATGGCATTGATAACACAGGCGATAAAAGGAACGCAGGACGTTCTGCCCAAGGACAGCGCACGCTGGCAGTACGTCGAGCGCACCCTTATGGAAAACGCAAAGCTTTTCGGCTTCCGCGAAATACGCACCCCCGTATTTGAGCATACCGAGCTTTTCAACCGCTCGGTCGGTGACACCACCGACGTCGTGCAGAAGGAGATGTATACCTTCGCTGACAGAGAAGAAAACCGTTCTATTTCTCTTCGCCCCGAGGGAACTGCGTCTGTTGCACGTGCGTTGATAGAGAACAAGTCGGAGGCCAAGCGGTCTTAGGAAGACAAA
>JAZQID010000123.1:0-8107 GCA_045540915.1 Acutalibacteraceae bacterium | reverse complement strand
GCAGAAGATATAACGCAGAGTTTATACCTTCTGCTTGCCGCCTAACTCCCACAAGGAGAGTTAGGACGGACTTTGCTATCTGTTTGCTCAGATAAAGTTTGCTTAATTATTCAGCAGTTACAGTCCATGTGCCATTGTTTTCGGTTGCAACATAACCGTCAGCTACGAAGTTAGTGTTTAAGCCTTCTGATACGTTATTTGCGGGGTTAAATCCTTCAAATGTGCCTCCTTTGACGACGATGGCAGAACCGGTGTTGTCTTTCAGGTTCAAAGTCCAAACATTTTCAGCATATTTGAAGGTGCCACCGTTAATGGTGATTGTACCGCCATTGTGGGCGTAGATCATATCCGCACCATGATCGTTAGGATACGATCTGTTGAGCGAGTATGTACCACCGTTGATGATAACTTCACCACCGTAAGCGTAAACATTAACAGCTGCGCCTGAACCACCGTTACCGCTGATAAGGTTACCGTCGCCGTTGATGGTAAGCTTACCGCCCTCCAGAACGTAAAATACTACATCGGGAGAAGTTATATCATGACCGTTCAAGTCGATAGCAACTTCCTTGTCTACCACAGCACAGATAGAAGAAGATGTTGTCTTTTCGCTTAGAGTGATGTCTGAAACGATTTTTACATTACCGCCGGCAGCAAGAGCTTCGGTAAGTTCTTCTGCAGTAGAAACTAATACGGGATATGTAGCATCCTTATCATACTGATTATTGAAGCTATCGCTTTCAATAGTAGCCTGAGTAGCAAGCAGAGTTACACCAAAGCTGATAAAGGGGGCATCAGTACCGGTCTTGTAGTTTGCTTCATTTCCTATGGTAGTAGGCATAGAGATAGCAAGTGCACACACGTGAGCATCGCCGGGCATAATTATGGGATAGGGGTTGTCAACGGACTTGCCAAATTCGCTATTTGTAAGAGAATTGGCATTGTCACGAGAACCAAGCATCATACCCATAAAAATGTCACCAATCTGACCGTCACCATTAATAGCGGAATAACCGATTTCAAGGTGATCGGACAGTTTAAAGGAGTCGCCGTAAACATTGGTTCCTGCAACTTCTTCGTAAACTGTGGTGGCAAGATCATACTTGAGAGCAAGAGTGCCGGCGTTGCGGATGCGCAGGGCAACAACCTCGGTATGACCGGGTTCCCAAAGACCTTTCTCGCCAAAGAGAACGGTGTCGCTTGTTACTTCTTTCCACTCATCTTGCGAATCGGGAGTCTTGTATTCAAGAACGACATCCAGATTACCGGAAACGATCTTGTTTCGTCCGGAAGTGACAGAGTCTGTAAACCAGGAGAACGTACTACCAATGAGCATAGATACGCACATAAGGAGTGCGAGGGCGCTCGTAAGCAGGGCGCGCTTTGTAGATTTAGTTTTTGTCATATTACCTATGACCTCCTTTTTAGTATTGTCGGCGTAAGTGCAAACTGCACTCCGTCAACGCCGACAAACGGAGGCAGTTAGTTAGGTAGAGGTCGCCTCCATAAGTATTGTGCAATATGTACAGGTTGGCAGAGAGTATACCCCCCCCCCGTTGTGCATTTTGCTATTTGTTCAATTTTCATAAAGGCTTCCTCCTTCCATTTTGGTTTTGGCTTTTATGGTATCCGGTCTCTTATAAAGCCATAAATTCAAGGCCGCGTTTTGACTTCTTTTAGTCGATGGACATACCGACCGTTGCAAAGGCCTCGGCAGCGCTGTCACCGACGTTGTCGGTCTGGACAGCCTGAGCCTTTACGTCGATGGTAAAGCCCCATTCGCCGTCATCGTCAAAGTGAGATGCGTGCTCCTGAGTCATAGCCTCGGGGATCTCCACACCTGTGAAGACGCTGAAGAAATCACCCGCCTTCAAAACGTCGTTGAGGTAAAGAACATACTGAATGCTCTCGCCCGAATTGTCCATAGTGGAATTAACAAGGTCCCACTTGGACGAATCAAATCCGACAAAGTGCTGACGGACGTCGTATGTATCAAAGTCAGCGCCGGTGGATTCAACTATGCTCTTGAAGACGGCCTTATCGCTGATCGTGATGATGACTCTGACATACTGATCGTAGTGACCGGTGTTCTTGACGATGGCATCCTTGTCGAGCTTGTCGCCGGGAAGAATATCATTATACGAAATGCCTCTCTGATACTCCTCGGGGGTGCCGTCATCATCGGAATCGTATTTCTCGTAGACGTCTACGGAGAAAATGTCGTCGGGATCGTTGTCGGTCGAATCAGCAACGTAGAAGTTGTTGGTAACGCTGTCCTGTGCGCTGAACCAAGCCAAAGACCCCATCGAAAGAATGGCTACCAAGCAGATCGCAAGTGCCGCAACAAAAACCTTCTTTTTCGTCATTTTCATCTAACCTTCCTCCTTTCTTCGAGAATTTATCCCAAACTCATGCCTGTCGGAATTCCTTGGCAGGCACGAATGTGAAACCTATTTGTTTAAGCCTCGGCCGCTTCTTCCTTTGCTTGAGAGGTCTGCTTCTTTTTGCCGAGCATATCGGGCAAAAAGGCAAGGATGACCATCACCGCTCCGACTGCGATGGTGATATACATTCCGGGCGGGTTCTGCACGAAGTCGGAGACGTAGCCCAGCTTTGCAATTGAGAAACGGGGCACGCCGATGACGTTTTTGAAGTGGACGGGCTCGCTGTCGGCTATCTCGTTGGCGTCGCCCTTGGTGTAAAAGTGCTGGTTTTCGGCATCGATGTCAATGACGCGATGGGTGGCCACCACCAAGTCCTCGTTTAAGATAAAGGTGATGGGGTCGCCGACCTTGATGCTGTTGACGTCAACCTCTTTGACATAGATAAGGTCGCCGACGCTATACTCGGGCTCCATGCTGCCCGAAACAACGTTGTAGCATCGATATCCGAGCAGTCGGGCACCCATCAAAAAGACGGCGAACAGCACCACGAGAGCGACCGCAACGGTAGATACTATGCTCCAGATCCTTTTTAATGCTTTTTTCATAGCAAAATTCTCCTTCGTTGCCTTTCGGCAATCAAAGAATACGAACTGAAGGCTCATATCCTTTGATTGCCGCCCGTCTACAAGAGACGGGACGGACTGAATGACTTTAGTTGTTGTAAATAACGGTTACACCGTCGTGAGTCGTGCCTCCATAAACTCCTACATCGCCTCCGAAGAGCTGATCGAACACGAGCAGAAGATTGTGGTCCTCTCCGTCAGCATGCACGTGATTATCATCAACGACTGTATTTCCGTTCAGATCTTTTGCAACACCGTATCTTGCATTTGTATATGCGGAACTCTGACCGCCTGCCTGAACTCTGCAATGCGGCCAAGAGGTGTCCATATTGTTAAATTCACAATATGTATAATTCGCCCATTCGCCATAAGTTACAGTACAGTTGGTTGCGGTCAGATATGTTGCGGTTGCAAAAGTTCTTCCGTTTTCTGTTTTGCTTTCTTCGGAATTACCGATGAGCATGCCTGCTCTGCGATAACTGTACCATTGACGTGCGGGAGTTGCGGTGACATCGTTATAAGCATCGATCCTGCATGCGACGTCGCAGTCCTCAAATGTAAGCTGTGCGTCACCGTACTTGCCGCCTATAATTCCGCCGACAGCGGTGTCAAAACTTCCCCACAACGTGCTGACGGTGGTAGTTGCATCAACATCAACATTTTTGAAGATTTGAGTTCCGTTGACCTCTCCAACTACACCGCCGGTGTAGCGATTGTAGTTCTGTATTGACGAATTTGATATGGTAATATTCTCATAGGTACAGTCGCCGTAGGAGTATCCTACAAGTACTCCCATATCAATACATTCCATTACAATGTTTGCATTATCGACAGTCACATTTTTAATGGTGGCATCTACAACGGAAGCAAAAAGGCCGCCTGCCTCGGTGCTGTAGTCATAACCAAGAGCCCAACCGTTCTGATAAAGATTGAGAACGGTGTGATCCTGACCGTCGAAGGTTCCCTTAAATACAGTGTTGTAGCCATATCCGATAGGATTGAAGCTGATTTGATTGCCGTTAGCATCCTCGGCATACAGATCAATATCGGCACCCAACTTGACTGTTTTTCCATCAAAGGTATTGCCCTCATCGACCAATTTTCCAAAGCCTGCCAATGCTTCAGCAGTTGTCAGATTAAACTCAGCATCGGTATCGTTATACCAAGAGGTGTCAGCTGTTCCGTCCCAAGTGTCAGCGGTGGGGATCACAGGGTACTCGGCGTTCTTGTCGTAGTGGTTGCCGAAGCTGTCCTCTTCGTCTGTGTACTGGGTAGCCACAAGGCTGATGCCGAGGTTAAGCTCGGGAGCGGCAACGCCGGCCTTATGATTGGCCTCGTTGCCTACCGTTTCGGGCATTGTAAGAACGATTGCCATAACCTGAGCAGTCTGCTCACCTGCCAAAACCGGTGAATTTGATCTGACAATGCTGTTGGCAGCAGAAAGCTTGGTAAGGGGAGTAACATCGGCGGCTGGGGTAGAGACCTTAGCAAGCGCAGCCTCACGGGTGCCAAACATATAAGGCATCAGGATATCGGCATAGTTTGCGCCGGAAGAATATTCATCCTGCAAATATGTACCGATCTGCAAATAATCAGACAGCTTAAACTTATCGCCGTAGACATTTGTGGATTCTTTTTCGCTCGTTACATTGACCATCAGGTTATACTTGAGTGCAAGAGAGCCTGCGTTAGACACCCTCAGATACACGACCTCGGTATAGCCGGGCTCGTACAGTGCGCCTTCTTTGAAAATTTTGGTGTTCTCGTCAACAGTCGTCCAGTCATCCGACCAATCAGTCTTGTATTCAAGAACGACATCCAAATTTCCGGCTACTATCTTATTATTGCCGGAAGTCACACTGTCGGTGAACCAAGCGAACGTGCTGCCTACAAGCATCGATATGCACATAACAAGTGCAAGAGCGCTCATAAGGAGGGCACGTTTCGTACTTCTTGTCTTTGTCATTTCAAATGACCTCCTTTTGTTTTTGGTATGCCTTTCGGCAATCAAAGAATACGAACTGAAGGCTCATATCCTTTGATTGCCGCCCGTCTACAAGAGACGGGACGGCGCGAGGTATAATGAACAAGAACTAATCTTCTTTTTCATCGGTTTGGTCGGAAGGCTCTGCCGAAGCGGTGACGGCCACCTTTTCCCCAAGCTGTGCCTTGAGGGCCTGAAGCTCCTCAAGCATCTTCGCATTGGCGGCGCGCTCCTCTTCGATCTTGGCTCTTTCGGCTTCCATTTCCTCCAACTGCTCCTTTTTATATCGGCGGAACAGATTGAAGAACTTGACCCCTTCATAGACGATTATGAGCATAAAGGGGGTGAAGATACAGACGAAATATCCGGGCGGGGTCTTCAGGAAGTTGAAGAAGGTGCCGAGGCCCGCTATTTTGCCCTGATACTTACCAAGCACATACGGGTAGGTAACGATGGTCTCGTCGTCCTTTCCCGTGGTGGTACCGTAGGTGATAAATCCCGCGTTGCCCTCGGCATCTACGGTCACCTTGCGTATCTTATGGGTCACCGTCTCGCCGAAGCTGGCGGTGTTCTGAGACATATATGTAATGATGTCCCCCTCCTTTAGCGTAGAGGGGTCGACCTCCTTTGCAAAGATGAGGTCGCCTGCGTTGAAATCGGTCTTGGCCATTGAGTCGGAATTGACGATATACATCTTATACCCGAACAGCGCACGGTCGTTGCGGTTAAAGGTGGTCACCGATACGACGGTGAATATCATCATCGAGACGGCCAACGCTACGACAAGCCACACTGCCGTTGTCTTGATTATGTTCAGCGCCTTTTTCATATCAGCGATCACCCTCCGTTTCCATTCTGAAATACTGTTTTACCGAAGCATAGATAACGCGGAAGACGTGCTCGGCGTAATCGTCATCCTCGGACATCTGTCCGTTATGCACCTTTACTGCAAAATCAAGCATCACGTTGAGGATGTGGTTAAGTATCATCCACACATCCGCTTCATCACGGAAGGCGACGCTTATCTTGTCGACAAGCGGCTTAAACCTATACTTGTGGGTCTGAGCCGAATACCTTGAAAAGTAGGTCGAGTAATAATATTGCACATAAGTAAGGCATTTTTCGCGATTGCCGAGCAGGAAGCTCCACAACGCAAAGAAGAAAAGCCGACAGCGTGTTTCACATTCCAGATGATGCATATTCATCACGTCGACGTGAAGCAGAGTCTTGTTGACAAGTTCTTCGTCAAGAGCGTCGAAAACCTTGGTAAGCATATCCTCCTTGTCTTCAAAACACCGATATATGTATGCCTCGTTGGTGTTGGTTATTACCCCTATTTGCTTGGTAGTTGCCCTGTCGAGTCCCTGACTCGCGATGACGCTGACGGTACCGTCGATCAGCCTTTGACGTAGCTGTTCCTGTTTCATTTATTTCGTTTTCCTCCTGTTTATAAATGTTTGCTACTTTTTTCGGCAAAAATTTGCAAGCTCCTCGGCTTGCGGTGGAAAAAACAGACAGAAACACCACGGGTCTTACACTTCTGTCAACAATATCATTCGTTGCTTTTATACCTGTCCGCTGTTTTACAGGGTAGCAACGTAATGGGTATTATGTTACACGCGTTAGGTAAAGCGACCGATGTTTTTCAACATCGGTAAACATAATGGGTATTATGTTGTTAGACAGATCAAATAAACATCTCATACATAGAGTTGTGTGTTGGATTATATCACTATAAAACAAAAAAATCAAGTGGTTTTGTGAAAAAAACCTACGCGATTCGGATTTTTGGGTATAATTTGTTAAACCTTTTCAAAAGTTTCTTTTGGAAAGGTCTTTTTGTTGTGCCATTTTTTCGGGCTATTCAGTTTCTTCGACCAAATGCAACATATCTGTTTGTCTATAATAACAACATAATACCCATTATGTTGTAAACGCCGATGCATTTGCGTCGGTGTTTTTTTATAGGATCAAACGCATATTTTCCATTCTTCGACGGTGCTCATTTGAGGTGGTCATTATATAAATACGGGTCGTATTTATATTTGAATGGCCTAAGATATCCGCCAGCTTTGCGAGGTCTTTTTCCAAACTGTAAAATATCCTTGCAAATAAATGACGCAAATTGTGGGGAAAGACCTTTTCGGGTGATACTCCCGCTTTGGCGCACAGCCCCTTCATCTGTCGCCAGATGTTACTGCGGTTAAGCGGATTGCCGTTTTTGGTGACAAACAGAGGGCCTGACGTTATGCCCTGATGTTTTGCGTACCTCGTCAGCAGTTTTCGAAGCGATGCCACGATAAAGACCTTTCGTGTCTTTGCCTTGCAGGAGACCACCGCTTCTCCCTTTTGGGCCGCCTCTGCGGTGATCCACTGAAGCTCGCTGACACGTATTCCTGTTGCGCATATCGTCTGGACAATGAGGGCAAGCCGCTCATTGTTTTCTTTTTGTGCTGCTTTGACCAATGACATATACTCGCCCTTGGTCAATTCCTTACTTTCGGAGCAGTAGGCATCCTTCTGCACCTTAAACTGCTTGACACACAGCTCGTACCATCCCATAAAGCGTAAAAACGCATTGAGCGACGCGAGCATTGAGTTTGCACTTCTGACCGCATACTCGCTGTTGAGCAAGGTCTTGTATTCCAGAATCAAGGCCTTGTCTATCGGTCGGTCTCCTGCAAACTGT
The DNA here is from genome assembly GCA_045540915.1 of Acutalibacteraceae bacterium. Taxonomy (GTDB): domain Bacteria; phylum Bacillota; class Clostridia; order Oscillospirales; family Acutalibacteraceae; genus RGIG2206. The sequence continues at coordinate 427 of JAZQID010000123.1, read as the reverse complement.
GAAAAATGCTTGATATCCCTGATATACTTTTCAAGAGTTGCTATGCTCTTTTCGTTCTCTGACAAATTCTTTTTGAACATCTGGAGCATGGCCGGGGAAAACCTTTGTTTTTTCATACCAATTCCTCCTGTTGATTCAAAATAATTTTTGTGCTTACATTAGTATAGACCAAAAATTACGGGGCAATCGGAACTGGGTACAATATTCACTTGTTTGTGAAACAACTCCTCCTTTCAAGAGTGCGCTGGATATAAAAAACCGCCGTCTGCCTTTCATCAGCAGACGGCGGTTTTTGGCTGATATATAACGGTTGGCCGAGAAATCTGCATCAGAAGATATCATACTGTCAAACAAGAGCCTTTTTCCGAACACAGTAGATATATCTGTTTTTTCTCGGGAAACGGTATTGCTGTTGCTTGGGATAGGT
>JAZQID010000122.1:0-20390 GCA_045540915.1 Acutalibacteraceae bacterium | reverse complement strand
ATGATGGCCGACGGGTCTTCGGTACGTGGATTGTCGCTTGTGACGATACAGTAATCGGCAAGCTCGGCGGCTATCTTGGCCATTTGCGGACGCTTGGTCGCATCGCGGTCCCCTCCGCAACCGAAAAGCACTACAAGGCGATCGGTCTTTATCTCATTAAAGGTCTTAAGGACGTTCTCGAGTCCGTCGGGAGTGTGCGCGTAGTCGATTATGACGGTGAAATCGCGTCCTGTTTCGACCACCTCTGCCCTGCCCTTAACACCGACCGACTTAGATAAATAGTTCAGGGTGTCCTGAAGGTCGAAGCCGAGGGAAGCAAGACAGCTTGCCGCGGCAAGTGCGTTATAGACCGAGAAGCGTCCGGGTGTGCGCACCGACACTTCGGTGGCGCGGCCTCCGTTTTCAAGCCTGAACGAAACGCCGTCGGCTCTGTATTTCAGGTCAGACGCTCTGTATTCAGCAGAAGCATCCTCAACCGCAAAGGTAGATACCGCACAGGGTATGCCGTCGGTCATTTTCTCAGCCCATTTGTCGTCGCTGTTAACGACGGCAACGTCGGTCATAAAGAAAAGCTTTTTCTTAGCAAGGATGTAATTTTCCATCGTCAGATGGTAATCAAGATGGTCTTGGGTAAGGTTGGTGAAAACACCTGCGGCAAACTTAAGTCCTGCCACCCTCTCCTGCTCAAGTGCGTGGGATGAGACCTCCATAACAACATACTCGCAACCTGCATCTACCATTTCGCGAAACACGCGATGAAGCTCGTGGGCATCGGGGGTAGTGTTTTCGGTGGGCACCACCTTGTCGCAGATCATATTATGAATGGTGCCGATAAGTCCGACCTTTTTGCCGAACTGCTCGAGCACGTTCTTTATCAGGCAGGTCGTAGTGGTCTTTCCGTTAGTGCCGGTGACGCCGATCAGTTTAAGCTGATCCTTGGGGTCGCCGTAGAGGGCGGAGCACATCTTTGCATAGGCGCGCTTGGTGTCGGGTACGATGACCTGACTGCAAACGCCGACGTTATGCTCAGCAATAACCGCGGCGGCACCCTTGTTGGCGGCGGCAACGGCATATTTATGTCCGTCCATATTGGTTCCGTTTATGCAGACGAAGGCCATACCCGGTGTTACCTTGCGAGAGTCGTTGGTAACGTCGGTTATTTCGACATCGTGTGCTCCGTAAGGCAGTTCTCCTAAAAGCCGGCTAAGCTTCATAAATAATCCTCCAAATCAGTCGCTTCCCGTTTCGGAACGGAAGCTTACGGTAATAACTGTACCGATCTCAACGCTTGCCTTCTCCTGATAATCCTGAGCATAGGCAACGACTCCGCTCTCGGTAAGTGCGTTTCCTGAGAACTTGACGTTCAGGCAGAGGCTTCCCGCAAGCTGGTTGACCTCGGAAACGGTCATTCCGTTGAAGTTGGGTACTTCAACAAGGGTGGATGCCTCGGTTCCCGTGTAGAGCACGACCGTTCCGTTTTCGGATATCGACTGCTCTGCTGACGGGACCTGACGCTCGACGGTCTCGCCGTCTCCAATGACCTTATAATTCAGGCCTGCCGATTTAAGCTCAGACTTGGCCTTTTCGACCGTCATACCAACCATTGAAGGTGTCTTTTTATCAAGTGCCGCTGACTCAGCCTCGTTATACTTGGGCTCGACGCCGAGATAAGGCAATATATCAGCTAAGATCTGTCCTGCGACGGGGGCGGCGATAGTTCCGCCGTAGATGTTACCGCCGTGCGGCTCGTCGAGCACGACAAGTACGGCAACCTGCGGGTCATAGGCAGGTGCAAAGCCGCAGAATGACGCTACACGGGCGCTCTCGTCCCCTGCAAGCTTCTGCGAGGTTCCGGTCTTTCCTCCAACGTGGTAGCCTGCAACGTATGCGTTTTTACCCGAGCCTGCAGACACGACGTTTTCAAGCAGATTGCAAACGAGCTTCGAGGTCTCCTCGGATATGACCTGACGCTTTTTGACGGTGTTGACCGTCTTGACAACGTTTCCGTCGGCGTTAGTGATCTCATTTACAACGTGGGGCTGGACGAGATATCCGCCGTTGATAGAGGCGCAAACTGCTGTAAGCAGTTGTATCGGTGTGACGTTGAAGCCCTGACCGAAGGACTCGCTCGCGAGGTCGACGATCGACATCGTCTTGCCGTCGTGATAGGTAACGCCTGCGACGGGGCTCGTTTCGCCCGGCAGATCGATGCCCGTTTTAGCGGTCAGACCGTAGGCCTGAAAATACTTAAAGAAGGGTGAAACGCCAAGGTTTTGGCCTATCTGAATGAAGGCAGGGTTGCAAGAGTTTGCAAAGGCGTTCGCAAGGGTCTGGGCGCCGTGGCCCGTATGCTTATGGCAATTATATTTTGTGCCGGCGATGACAATATATCCCGGACAACTGAAACCGCTTGTCAGCGCGACCGCCTTTTCCTCAATGGCGGCGGAGCCTGTCATGATCTTGAATACCGAACCGGGTTCGTAGGTATCGGAAACCGCCTTGTTACGCCACTGGGCCTGCTGAGCCTTGGAAAGAGCGGTTGAATACTCGTCGGTTCCCTTCAACTCCTCAAGGGCGGCCAAGGTGGCCTCATCGGTGATAACAAAGGGCTGGTTGGGGTTGTAGTCAGGCTTAGTGGCCATTGCGTAAACCTCGCCCGTGTCGGGATTCATTACGATGACACAGCCACGATTGGTAACGTTATTGATGGCGACCGCCTCTTCGAGATATTTCTCGGCTACGTACTGGATGTACTTGTCGATTGTAAGGGTCAAATTGTTGCCCGACTGTGCCTCGACAACCTTTTCATAGCTGAAGGGCATATCTGCTCCCCTTGCGTTCTTTGCAGCGATGACTCGGCCCGCAACTCCGCGCAGGTTCTCGTCATACTGCGATTCAAGGCCGCTGAGGCCCTGATTATCGGTGCCAACAAAGCCGAGCACGGTTGAAGCGAGACTCTCATTGGGGTAATAACGCTTGGTGGTCTCGTCAAGTCCGACCATCGAGCCTATCTTATTCTTGCTGATAAATTCGCGCACCTTATCGGCGGTGGTCTTCTCAATAGCGCTTGCTATCTTCTCGTAGTAGGTCGACTTCTTGGTCTGGTTATAGACCTTCTCGTAATCGAGACCCAATATCTCGCTCAGGCCCGCCGCAATAAGCTGACGCTCTTGGTCATCCTTGATATCGCGCGGTGTTATGTAAACCGTCCAAGCCGTTGCACTTGTGGCGAGGGTCTCGCCGTTGCGGTCGTAGATGTCCCCTCTTTTTGCGGCGAGGGTGGTATCCTGAAGCTGCTGCTCGGCGGCAAGTGCCTTATACTTGTCACCGTTGACTATCATAATGTTGAAAAGATTAAAGGATGCCCAGCCGAAAAAGCCGATAGATATGACCAAAATTATCGTAATCATACGGTACCACATTGATTTAGTCGATGATTGTGACATACTTTTTCTCCTTTCAAAAAATCACGAAATGAGAGTTAAAACATTTCCGTCCTAACTCTCATAGAAGATAACTATTGAATTATATTTAAGACGGGCAAAAGCTATTCCTCTGCGTTGGCGGTTACCAAAACTCCGTCCTTGAAGACCTCGGTCTTGTCACCGTCCAGCACGTCGATGTAGCGAATCTGATAACGCTCTGCCTTCTGCATTCCCATCTCCTGCGCCGACTGTTCGAGATTCTTCAGCGAAACGCGGTTTTCCATCTCCATCTCAAGAGAGGTGTTCTCGCTTATCGCGCACTCAAGCTTTTGGCTGTAGGAGTTTATCTGGCTGGTCACCTCGGTCACCTGCACGCGCAGATAGATGTTACCTGCGATAAGGCCAAGCACCAAAATGAGCATCATAACAAGCGGCGCCTTACGGGAAGCGGCTCTGCGCGGCCTTCTCGATGAGCGGTTATCCGACGGGGTGCTCTTCTTGCGCTGAATCTCGACAACGTTGCTCTTCTGCTTGGGTTGGGGTGCAAACATGTCAAAATCATAAGCAAAGCTATCCACGTAATAGTTGCTCATTTTGTTTCCTCCTTAAAAATTTTATTATTAAAGTTTTCTCAATCCGCGAAGCTTTGCACTTCTGACTCGGTAATTCTCCCCCACCTGCTCATCGGTAGGTTCTATCGGCTTGCGGTTGACAAGCTTGGCTTTTGGTTTTTTGCCGCAGACACAAACGGGAAAATCGGGCGGACAGGTGCATCCGACGCACCATTCTGCGAAGCGGTGTTTGACCATTCTGTCCTCTAAGGAGTGAAAGGTGATTATCGATATCACTCCGTCCGGGTTGAGTCGGTCGATGGCCTTATCCAAAAAAAGCGACAGGCAATCGAGTTCTCCGTTGACCGCGATCCGTATGGCCTGAAAAGTTTTGCGTGCGGGGTGTCCGTCACGTCTTGCTGAGGCAGGAACTGCCGACGAAACGATATCAGCAAGCTGAAGAGTAGTTTCGATGGGTTCCTTTGCCCTTGCGTTGACGATGGCGTTTGCAATCCTGAAGGCGAATTTCTCATCCGCAAATTCTCTTAATATTCGCGCAAGGGTGTCGGCGTCATATTCATTTACGATGTCGCGCGCCGAAAGTCCCTTTTGGCTCATTCGCATATCAAGCGGTGCGTCCTGATGATAGGAGAAGCCGCGCTCCGCTTTATCAAGCTGATGGGAGGACACTCCGAGGTCGAGAAGCATTCCGTCGACCTTGTCGATGCCCATTTCATCAAGCACCTCGTCAAAGAGGCTGAAATCTCTCTCCACAACGGTGGCACAGGGATATTCCGCCAGTCTCTCCCCTGCCGCTTTGATAGCGTCGGGATCCTTGTCCAAGGAGATGAGGCGGCCGCCTTTCAGCTTTGAAGCGATGAGCCTTGAGTGGCCCGCGCCTCCGGTCGTGCCGTCGATATATATGCCGTCGGGTTTTACGTTTAATAATTCGACTGCTTCTTCAAGCAGGACTGTTTTATGATGAAATTCCATAGCTCTTACAATTTAGAAAAGGTACTGACTCATAACCGATGCAAAGGAGGTGGAGTTGATCTCGGACATCTTCTTGTCCCACGATTCCTTTGACCAGATCTCGATGGTCGAGTTGGTGCCGACTACATAGGCGCTGTCCTCAATGTGCGCGTAGGATCGCAGGATCGCAGGAATGAGCACGCGTCCCTGTGCATCACACTCGGCTTCAGCCGCCATTGCGACGAACTGACGCTGAACGACAACCTGCTGCATTATCGGCAGGGCATCGATGCGGCGCTGAATTTCCTGCCAGCGCTCCATCGGGTAGATGGTCAGGCACTCCTGTCCGTCGATGGGCAAAGCGACATAGAAGCCGTCACCCAATCCCTCGCGAAACTTCGCAGGGATGAAGATGCGGCCCTTTTTATCGACATTATGAAGATGTGAACCGACAAATGTCATAAAAAGTTACCTCAAATCCTTGATTTTACACCACTTTGCGCCACTTTGCACCATTTCAGTGTACTTACAATGCTATTATAGTACTATATCAATGATTTTTCAATAGAAAACCGCCTTGGCAAAACGCTGATTTTAATATTTTTTATGAAAACACAAGATATTGTGGTGGTTGTGCCAAAATACGCAATAAGTTGAATTTCGCTCTAAAATATACAAAAAATGAAAAGAAGAACAATTGTTCTTCTGTGCATTTTGACGAAAAATATAAGGTTTTTAAGCTATCTGACCCCTATTATAAGGCCGTTTGAAAAAGGCAGATTATTCGGCTCTCTGTGCAGGTGCCTGCGGCTTAAGAGAAGCACGGGTCTTTCTGAGCTCGTTGAGATTCTCGGAGAGACCTTCATCAGCGCGGCGCATGATCTCCTCGACGAAGTCCTGCGCGGCCTTTCTCATCTCGCGGCTCTTGGTCTGTGCCTGAGCAACGATCTCGTTAGCACGCTGCTGAGCAAGCTTGGTGATCTCCTCCTGAGCAACGAGAGCCTTCGCACGCTCTTCGGCGTTGCGAATGGTGATCTCGGCATCGCGCTTTGCGTTGTTGATGATCTCAACGCGGTCGGCAACGATACCCCTCGCCTGCTTGACCTCCTGCGGCATATTCAGGCGCATATTGTCGATGAGGGTGCGAACCTTCTCAGTCTCAACGACCACACGGCCGCCGGGGAAACGCATTCCCTTGTCCAACAGCTCGTCAAGCTGCTCCAGCAATTCTTCCATATTCATAATTAATCTTCCTTTCTGCTTAATTTCTCTTTAATATAATCGTGAATTACGGGCGGAACCAACTCACTGATATCTCCGTTCTTGGCCGCCAGCAATTTAACCAGACTGGAACTAAGGTACATATTCTCCGCGGAGGTGGTCAAAAAGACGGTATCCGCATCGGGATTAAGCTTCTTATTGGTCAGGGCCATCTGGAACTCATATTCAAAGTCGGAAACTGCACGCAGACCCTTAACGATAGCCTTTGCGCCAACCTTGCGTACGTAGTCGGCAAGCAACTCGTCCGATGCGTCGACCACGACGTTTTCAAGCTTATACTCGTCGATGACCTTCTGGATAAGCAGGACACGGTCATCAAGGGAAAAGACGGGGCGCTTGGCATCGTTGCCCATAACCGCCACCACTACCCTGCTGAAAAGCTTGGACGCGCGGACGATGATATCAAGGTGTCCCAGGGTGATAGGGTCAAAACTACCGGGGCAAACGGCAACTATATCTTTCACTCTTGCGCCTCCTTGCGATAGACGGTAAGGGTAATCTTACCGAACCGATAGTGTTTTTGCAGTTCAAATCCGCCAAAGAAATCGGGCAGATACTCGTCCGACGGATGCTCACAAACGACGATACCGTACTCGCTCATAACCTCGGGCAAAAGGGCCATCGCCTTGATAAGCAGGCCGTTGCCATAGGGCGGGTCGAGAAAAGCGATATCGTACTGCCGGTCGGCGGTACGCAAAAAGCTGATGGAATCGGTACAGACCACGCGGGCGTTATCCGCAAGTCCGACCGTCTGCAAATTCTGCTTAACAACTGCGACCGCATTCTTTGATGCATCGACGAAGGTGGCACTTTCTGCGCCTCGGCTGAGAGCCTCGATCCCGAGCTGACCCGACCCTGCGAAAAGGTCGAGCACGCGGCGCCCCTCGATACAAAACTGCAGGATATTGAACATTGACTCCTTGACCTTGTCGGTCGTAGGACGAAGATCAGTACCCTCAAGGGTTTTTAATTTTCGGCCGCGAGCGGAACCGGTTATAACTCTCATAAAGTATACCTCAATCTATATTATCACATTAAACAGCACTGTTTGTCAATAAAAAAATAAGGATTTGAAAGATTTTGTTGAATATGCTGTATTGTTTGGTGACATTTGCCAGAATAAAGCCAAAAGGCTGTCACAAACTATCTTCAGACAACATCGAAACACATTTGCGTTTGCTGCTTGTTGTCCGGTCGGGACCGATGATTTTCGGTCCCGATTTCGTTTTATTCAAATGACAACTGCTCCCCTTTTTCCTCGGTGGCAAGCATCTGTCCTGCTGCAGGCAAGGTCTTGGGACGATGACGGTGTGGCTTTGCCAAAACGCCTTCCTTATAGCGCTCTGCCGACGCTACCGTCTGGCCCTTCTTCTGAGTCATAACCATAATGCCCTGAGTGTCCTTGGTGGTCTTTGCGGCAACAAGGGCGGTGGAAAGCAGCAGTACTCTGCCGCCCGTCGAGCGAATCATATACTCGCACTCTTCCCTCTCGACCGCAAAGGCTGAGACAGGGAACTTGTCACAATAGGCCTTGATAAGCTTCTTTCGGTTGGTCTTGGTCTCATAGGCGCTCAGTGGCACCTTGGCGACCCTGCCGTTGCTCATAAAGAAGAGCATAAAGCCGTTGTAATCGTCGGTGGTGGCCATATAGAGCGGCACCTCGTCAGGCTCCATACCAAGCTTGCTTGCAACAAAGTCGCCGAGCACCGAGGTCTTGGAGTCCTCAAAATCGTTTGCGGTCGCCTTGTATACCTGATGCTTGTTGGTAAAGAAGAGCAGATGGGCGGTGTTATGTGACTCGACCGTCTGCGCGATCTCGTCACCTTCCTTGAGCTTGTGCTCGCCGCTCATACGCAGGGACTGAGGCGTTATCTTCTTGAAATAGCCCTCACGGGTGAAGAAGAGGGTCACGGGATAATCGGGAATCTCCTCCTGAACATCGGCGTAATCCTCGGGCTGATCATAGAGTATCTCGGTCTTTCGAGGCTGTCCGTACTTGCGGATGACCTCACGCAGTTCACCGATGATGACCTTGTGTATCTTTCGCTTGCTGGAAAGGATATCCTCATACTCGGCTATCTTCTTTTCAAGCTCCTCAATATCCTCGAGACGTTTAAGAATGTACTCGCGGTTAAGGTGGCGCAGTTTTATTTCGGCGACGTACTCGGCCTGAACCTGATCGATACCGAAGCCGATCATAAGGTTGGGAATGACCTCTTTCTCCGCTTCTGTCTCACGAATTATGCGTATAGCCTTGTCGATGTCGAGCAGTATCTTGGACAGGCCCTTGAGCAGATGAAGCCGCTCGTTAGCCTTATCAAGATCGTGGCAATAACGGCGGCGAACACATTCGGTACGGAATGCCGACCACTCGTCGAGTATTGCCCTGACACCCATTACATAGGGGGCGCCGCCGACAAGTATATTGAAGTTGCAGGGGAAGGAATCCTCGAGCGGTGTCATACGGAACAGGCGCTTCATAAGTGCATCGGGATCAACACCGCGCTTAAGGTCGATGGTGATCTTCAATCCGCCAAGGTCGGTCTCGTTACGAATGTCGTTGATCTCGGTCAGCTTCTTGAGCTTGACAAGCTCGATGACCTTTTCGATTATCTGCTCACTTGTGGTCGTGGGCGGTATTTGTGTGATGTCGATGCAGTTTTGCGACTTGTCATAGGTGTAGACTGAGCGGACGCGGAAGCTGCCCGTTCCGGTATTGTAGATGGAGTCAAGCTCCTCCTTGTTATAGATAAGCTGACCGCCGCCTGCGAAATCAGGTGCAAGCAGGGTCTCGGACAGGTCGCAATCGTTATCGTTGAGATAGGCTATCTCGGTCTCGCAGACCTCGGTCAAGTTGAAGGAGCAGATGTTGGACGCCATACCGACCGCGATACCCTTGTTTGCATTGACAAGGATGGACGGAAACGACACGGGAAACAGGGTCGGCTCAAGCATAGTAGCATCATAGTTGTCGACGAAATCGACCGTATCGCTGTCAATGTCACGGAAAAGCTCGGCGGCAATTGCGTCAAGCTTGGCCTCGGTATAACGGGGTGCGGCACAGCGCATATCCCTTGAATACGCCTTGCCGAAGGAGCCCTTCGACTCTACGTAAGGGTGCAAAAGCGCCTCGTGTCCCCTTGCAAGACGCACCATCGTGTCATAGATGGCCTGATCTCCGTGGGGATTCAACTGCATGGTCGCACCGACGATGTTGGCCGACTTGACACGACCGCCGTTGAGCAGGCCCATCTTATACATAGTATAGAGCAACTTGCGGTGAGAGGGCTTGAAGCCGTCGATCTCGGGAATGGCACGGGAGATGATAACGCTCATCGCGTAGGGCATATAGTTCTTCTCAAGGGTCTCGACAATCGGCTGTTCAACTATCGTTCCGGCCCCTGCAATATAGGCATTGGCCTGCGCAGGATTGACCTTGACCGCAGTGTCGTTTTTCTTCTTTCTTGGAGCCATTGGCCCGTTCCTCCTCTATCAGCTGATATCGGCTTCTTCGATATATTTGTACCCGTTTTCAGAGATGTAATCCTTTCTGCCTACAAGGTTGTTGCCAAGCAGCAGTTCAAACACCTCAGCGGTACGTTCCGCATCCTGCGGCATTATCTTTATCAAACGGCGGGACGCAGGGTTCATCGTGGTCAGGTTCATCATCTCGGGCTGGTTTTCGCCAAGTCCCTTTGAACGCTGAAGGGTGTACTTCTGCTCCCCTATCATTTCAAGTATCTGTCGCTTTTCCATTTCGTCATAGGCGAAATAGGTCTTTTCTTTAGTAGTAATTTCGAAAAGGGGCGTTTCGGCGATATAGACCTTACCCGCTTCGATCAGGGTGGGCATCAGGCGGTAGATGACGGTCAGGATGAGGGTGCGTATCTGGAAGCCGTCCTCGTCGGCATCGGTACATATAATGACCTTGTTCCAACGCAGGTTATCCAGATTAAAGGTGGAAACGTCCTTGCTCGCCTTGGTCTTGACCTCGACTCCGCAACCGAGCACCTTGATAAGATCGGTGATAATCTCGCTCTTGAATATCTTGCTGTACTCAGCCTTAAGGCAGTTGAGTATCTTACCTCTGACTGGGATGACCGCCTGAAATTCAGCGTCACGTGCCAGTATGCAGGAGCCCATAGCCGAGTCACCCTCGACGATGAATACCTCGCGTCGCTCCACGTCGCGACTGCGGCAATCGACGAATTTCTGCACCCTGTTGGCCATATCGTTTTTGTTTTGAAGGGTGTTTTTGATGTTGAGGCGTTCTTTTTCGGAGCGCTCGCGGCTGCGCTTGTTGATAAGCACCTGCTCGGCGATCTTGTCAGCCTCAGCCTTATTTTCAATGAACCACACCTCAAGTTGACGCTTGAAGAACTCGGTCATCGCGTCCTGAATGAACTTGTTGGTGATGGATTTCTTGGTCTGGTTTTCGTATGAGGTCTGGGTCGAGAATGAGGATATGACGATGTTGAGACATTCGTCAACGTCACTGAAGGTTATCTTTGACTCGTTCTTGTTATATTTACCGCTTTGCTTGATGTAGGCGTCGATCTGATAAACAAATGCGTTTCTGACCGCCCTATCAGGCGAGCCGCCGTGCTCAAGGAAGCTGGAGTTGTGGTAGTATTCCTTGAAGTGAGTTTTGTTGGAGAAGCAGCAGGCGGCCGACATCTTGAGCTTGTAGTCAGGCTGGTCGGCACGGTCGCGTCCCACCCTTTCGGCCGACCAAAGCTGAATGCCCGTCAGCGACTGATCCCCCGCTATCTCGGCGATATAATCTGAGATGCCGTTGTCATATTTATACTCGGTGGTCTCAAAGGAATGTCCCACCTGATTGCGAACGACAAAAAGTATGCCGGGGTTTACCACCGACTGACGCTTGATGGTGTCGTGGTAGTACTCAACGGGAATGTCGATCTCGGTAAAGACCTGAATATCGGGCTTCCACTTTATCTTGGTGCCCGTCTGTCTGCCGGTATAGACCTCTTTATGCAGTCCGCCGACATTTTCACCGTGTTCAAAGTGCAGTTTGTAGAGGAAGCCATCGCGGCGTATTTCAACGTCCATATATGCCGCCGCATACTGCGTTGCGCACAGGCCCAAGCCGTTGAGTCCAAGAGAGTACTCGTAGTTCTCTCCCGAATCGTTATTATACTTACCGCCCGCGTAGAGCTCGCAAAAGACCAGCTCCCAGTTATACTGGTTGGTCTTGGGATTAAGGTCGACAGGAATACCCCGTCCAAAGTCCTCGACCTCGACAGAGTTGTCCGAATATCTGGTAACAATGATCTTGTTTCCGAAGCCCTCGCGCGCTTCGTCAATGGCGTTGGATACGATCTCAAAAACAGAGTGCTCGCAACCGTCAACACCGTTTGAGCCAAAGATTACACCCGGGCGTTTTCTTACTCGGTCCGCGCCCACTAATTGAGTTATGCTTTCGTTTCCGTACTCCACTTTTTTCTTAGCCATAATTGACCTCTTTCCTATTACTGCACTTTATAATTTACACCATATGTTGGGGTTCTGTCAAGTAAACATCACATTTTCTTCCGTTTTTTACTGAAAAAACCACTAAAATTTTTTCACACCTCGGCAATACTATAACGGGAAGTGCGTAGGCAACGGAGGACAATATGAAAAAAATCATTTTTGCAGGTTTAATTCTCGCAATTTTGTGCTCCTGCACTGCGCGCGGCAACCTTCTCTCAGCAGACGAGAAGGCTGTCGCAAACCAAAACGCAAGCCTCTCGTCATACAGCAACCGCAAGATGTGCTGGGGTCAGGGCTACAACTGCAACGACCAAAACCAGCCACTCTCCTGTCTTGACTACAATCAAAAATACGGCCAGCACGGCGCTGTCTTTTTGTCCGAAAAGGATAGCATCTGTCTGACCTTTGACGAAGGATACGAAAACGGGTATACTGCCTCTATTCTTGACACACTGGGGCAAAAAAATGTAAAGGCAGTGTTTTTTGTCACCTACGATTATGTATCTCGCAACCCCGAGCTTGTGCGGCGTATGATAGACGAGGGACACGTTGTCGGCAATCACTCGTGGGGGCATCCGTCGATGCCTGACCTTTCGGCAGAGCAACAAGCAGAGCAGATAACCAAGCTTCACGACTACGTCAAGGAGAATTTCGGTTACACTATGACCCTTTTCAGAGCACCGAAGGGTGAATTCTCGGAGCAGTCTCTTGAGGTGACCAAGAGTCTCGGCTACACCTCGGTGTTTTGGAGCTTCGCCTACTACGATTACAACGTCAACGACCAGCCCTCGACCCAAAAGGCCTTCGACCGCGTCACTAAGGCGGCGCACAATGGCGCCATCTACCTGCTTCACGCGGTCTCAAGCACCAACGACGCCATTCTCGGCGACGTAATCGACGAATTGCAGGGTCAGGGGTACACTTTTTCGGTAAAACTATAATAGTGGGCAGCATCGGAGCATATCTTATATAACCCGAGTAAAATGAGGTGCTTCGATGATATTCAAAATCCCCAAAAGAATACTTGCGGTCACACTCAGCGTCGCTGTCATCCTTGCCGCAACGATTGCCGCCACCGCACGCGCTGAACAGGATTCAGTCGCTCTGCCTGTGATAATGTATCATCACATTTCGGCCAACAGCAACGCGCTTGGTGAATACGTCGTTTCGCCCGAGCAGTTCCGAAACGACCTTGTCTACCTCAAGGAGCAGGGCTACACTACGGTTTCGGCAAAGCAATTGGCAGACTTCGTATCGGGCAAGGGCACTTTGCCCGAAAAGCCGATACTGATAACCTTCGATGACGGGTACGCAAGTTTTTACGCCTACGCATTTCCCATACTCAAGGAGTTGCAGATGAAGGCTGTATTTTCGATCATCGGCACACACACCGACCGATACAGCCAAATCGGTGACTCTAACGTCAACTACGCCCACGTCACCTGGGAGCAAGTAGCCGAAATGTCGCAAAGCGGGCTTGTCGAGATCGGCAATCACACCTACGACCTGCACCGCATTGATGCTCGCAAAGGGTGCCGCATTAAACGGGGCGAAAACGAAGAGGACTATCGCAAAATGCTGACCGAGGACGTGGTAAAATTGCAGAAAAAGATAACCGAAGCGACGGGAGTTACACCGACCGTTTTTACATATCCATTCGGGTTTCATTGCAGTCAGGGTTGTGAGGTTATAAACAAGCTCGGATTCGAGGTCACTCTCGGGTGCGAGGAGAAGGTCAACAGGCTCACAAAAGGCTCACCCGAAGACTTAAAAATGCTCGGTCGATACAATCGGGCAAGCGGAAAGGGCAGCGAGGACTTTTTTAAGAGGATAGTCGGAAAATAATGTCGATATTTTTGTAGAAACGGTTCAAACGTGAAGTGCGGCAATTTATCACTCTCTCCTCATCCACCGCTATCGCGGTCCCCCTTCTCTTTATGCAAGGGAGGCTTGGGTGCGTGAATTACAATCCCTCAGTCTTTTTGCTGAGGGCAAAAAGCCAGCTCCCTTTCCACAAGGGAGCCTTGGGGTGTATATTGGGTACAAGAAAAACGCTCTGCGGATCTCCGCAGAGCGTTCTGTTTAATTGGGATTAATCAACATTGAGGTTTCTGTCGGGTCCGGTGATACCACCGAAGTTTTCACCCTTACCGTCAGCGCCGGTACCGGTGCTGGCGCAGATGATATCGACAGCCTCGTAGGAGATGATCTCAATTTCAGGATTAGTAAATAATTCCTTCATTATTATAACCTCCTATCAGTTAAGTGTAGCGCCGTAAGCAGCAGCGGCATCACCGTAGGTCATCAGAGCAACAACGCACTCCATCTCATCTGCAGTGAAGGAACCGCCGTTTGCGTAGTCCTCAACGCTGAGAGTGAAGGTCTCGGAAACGACCTCGTTGGTCGCAGCATCCTTGACGGTTATAGCGGTCTGCTCACTCAGCATAGAGGAACTAATGCGGATGGTGGCCATGAACAAAGAGATATTCTCAGGGTCAACAACAACGTCGGAAACGGTGCCGAAGGTAGAAACTACCTTGTAATCGGAAGCATCGCCGTCAGCAGTAAAGTAGACGTTGATACCGATCTCGTTAGCGAAGTTGAGGTTGGAGCCGGAGAACTTGATAGCCTGATCGCCGGTGTAAGTCCAAGCGGCAGTGCCCTTAGTCCATGCGGTCGGCTCATAGGCAGCATAGTCGTCCAAGCCAGTGGTAATGGTGTCGGTTCCATCAAGAGCCTGAACCTTGCCGGCGAACTGAAGGATCGCCATGCAGAGCTTTTTGAGCTCGGCGGAGTAATCCTTATCCATGATGTTCATGCAGTACTGCTTTACGGAGTAGGTGGTGGTGTAGGATGCATCTGCTCCGGTGGAATCCTTCGCAGTAACTTCGATGGTGATGTCCTCACCGAAGAGGTCAGGTGTCAGGAAGTCGATAGCAGCAACATCATAGGTAACACCGTTGATGGTCTTCTGGGTAAGATCATACTCTTCACCGAGATTGCCGATGGAAGCGTTGACCTTAACGTCGGTGTAGCCCTTGCCTGCAAGAGTGCCAGCCTCACCAAAAGCAACGTTCAGGGTAAGGTTGGAGTTAAGGGTAGGAGCAGCACCGGTAGGTGCGAGGGGATCGACAGCAGGAGCAACATAGGGAGTATAGGTGCCGGCGAAGTCATACAGCATAGTACCTCTGTTGTTAACCTCGGCAACAGATATTGCTAAGCTTGCATTAGAGAAATCAGCGTTGGTAAGGTTAGCGGTTACAGTATACGGAGTAGTAGCACCAATTTTACCATAGGTTACGGTCAAAACACCGTTACTATAGCTAACAGTGACTTCAGCCTTTTTCTTAGCAGCAGCATAATAAGTATTCTGTCCTCCACTCGCGGCGGTAGAAATCTTATTAAACACTTCACCTACGTAAGCAGTGTCATCTTCGTTTCTTTCAAAGGAGAAATTACTCTTCCATTCGTCAGAAGTGGATCCAAACTCTACACCGTAGTTGTTGTCGCTCCAGGTACCAGATTTAGCGTTGGTTATTATCTGATTATCGCCATAATATGCATTAACGGTAACAAAAGGAGTGTTGTCTGAGGACATTTCAATTCTCAGATCACCAAGCGTCACAACATTAAGATAACCATGAACCTGTGAACCGTCAGATATGGTTGTTAGATTAGCAGGCCAAGCATCTCTAATAACATTGTAGCTAAATGAAAATTCATCTCCGATGGCATACGGACCTGATGAAGCGGTTATTCTACCCTGAGAGGTAACCATAGCTTCACTATTATAATAATCAGAGTAGAAATATCCGGAGCCAAGATTGCAAAAATAATCACCGCTAACATACCTACTCTTCGCAACTGTCATATTGGAAAGAGTAGCAAAAGTGCCGGTTGTGGGGACTTCGGGATCGGGGACTTCGGGGTCGGGGGTCTCGCCACCCTCGCCGCCAGTGGTAGCCGCAGCATAGGTACCCGAGAAGTTACCAAGGCCGCTAATAAGAGTACCGGTGTCTCCTTTGTTGATCTCAACTGCTAATTTAACCTCGGTCTCGCCCAAGTCAACAGTCTTGTCATATCCGGCAGCAGTCAGGTCAGCAGTAAAGGTAGTGTCACCCTTGTGAGTTGAGCGAACAGTAAGGTTACCGTCTTCCAGTTTGACCTCAACGCCGATGAGCTTGTTCGCATAGTAGGTAGCGGAACCACTGTCGGGAGCTGTAATCCAATTCGATGCAACTCCTGCCTCAAGTAATTCACTCTTTATGGTCGCTTGAGTTGTACTGGTGTAATGGTCCCAATTTAACATAGTGTCCGTGTCAAACGAAACCGCAGTACCATTATAAGTAGCAGAAAACGGAAGGTTGTGATTATTATCACCAAAAGTCAAAACCAAATCGCCGACAGTGACGGTATAAACGGTCCGATCAACTTTATTGTTTTCGCTCCTATAGAACATATCAAATGCAAGCGTGTAGGCATCAGAAATGTTGTAGGTACCAATCGTTGACGTTATTTTTACGTTAGTGGTTTGACCCATTGCCCAGATGGAGTGACCGGCAGTAGCAATGTTGTAATAACCGGATGTAGTATGAGCGCCCGTCTCTGCAGCAGCCCATTTCTCCCAATTTCCACTGGTGATGTTGCCCATAGCAACAGGTTCCGCAGCGCTGGCGGAGAAGGCGGCGACGGATACCATCGTTACCATCATAGCCAGAGCGCAAAGGATACTTAGAATTTTCTTTGCCATGAAAAAACCTCCTAAAAAAATATATATTTTCTTCCGAAAGCGAATACTCAAAATCCAATTCGACCCGTAGTTTTCGTTGCGTCTCGCACCCGCGCCTCCGCACGCTGCTACCGGTCGCGCGGATGCTAATTCACCACGTATCTTCGGGCGAAAAGGACGAGTCTTATTATCATTCGGGTGGTGGCTTTCGGCTGGCAGGTGCCGCAAATGAGTACACTCTGCCACTATTCGTAGTCTATTGTAGCATCCTTTGAAAAAAATTGCAAGTATATTTTTATAATTTTTGTAAAATTTGCACACGATATTTTGTTAGTGTGAAAGGCGGTGAAAAGTAAAAGGCCTTCTCCGAAGAGAAAGCCTTTTATCATTATTCGGTTCTCAGGGCTTCGACGGGGTCCTTCTTTGCCGCTACGCGCGACGGGAAGAGTCCTGCGAAGACGGTCAACAGCACGCTGATGACTATCAGTACCCCTCCGGCTGCCAGCGGCAGTTCGGCGCCGATCTCGCTGACTCCCGATATCGCGTGGATTATCGCGTTGACGGGGATGCAGAGCAGGACGGTGGCTATTATGCCGATGACTCCCGCGGTGAAGCCAACGATTATGGTCTCGGCATTAAAGACGCGGGCGATGTCATTCTTCGACGCGCCGATGGAACGGAGGACGCCGATCTCCTTTGTCCTCTCGAGGACGGAGATGTAGGTGATGATGCCGATCATTATCGACGACACGACAAGCGAGATCGCCACGAAGGCCGCCAAAATGTAGGTGATGGCATTGATTATGGTGGTGATCGATGACATCATCAGGCCGATGTAATCGGTGTAGTTGATGTCCTTTTCGTCGGGGACGGAGGCGTTGTAGTTATCGATGAACTCGACCAGCCTATCCTTCGATTCAAAGTCCTTGCAATAGATGGAGATGCCGGTCGGCTCGGACATATCCCCTGCTCCGAGGGTCGCAAGGTTATCCTCGTAGGTGGTTGAGGGGGTGGTGAGCTTGATGTATGAGCGGATGGCGCTGCGCAGGGATTCGCCTTCAAGCCCTGCGAAGAGGGGCTGGTACATCGGCGGTATCGTGCTCAGGTCGAAGGCGTCGATCTCGGCTTCGATGTCCTCGTCGGTCTTGAATTCAAAGCCGGTGAAGACGTCGACGTCGGGGTTGGCCTTCTGCTCGGCGACGTTGTCGCTGTCGTTGCTGGGGGTCATAATGCGCTGGCTCAGCTCGGGCAGGTAGCCCAACATTCCGCCCATTACCATTTCGACCGAGGAGGCCGCTTCGGTATATTTTGCAACGCCGACGATCTTTATCTGCAGAGCGTCCTCGAGGGCGGTGCGCAGGTAGTCGGCATCTTCGGTGCGGTCGGTATAGCCGCGCTCGGACTTTTCGTACAGGTCGGTCGCCGCAAGGACGCGGAAGCTCATTCCAACAAAGTCGGAGTACTTGTAATTCTTAAAATTAGGCTCGGCGTCGGGGTCGTTATCCTTCATTGATTTGATGAGATCGTCGCGGTCAAGGATGCCCATCGTGTAGAGGCTGTAGTCGGTGATGCGACCGTGCTGGTCGAGCAGCAGGACGACCTCGTCGTACTTTTCGGGCATCTTGCCCTCGAGCAGCTCGTAGGTGCTCTCGCGAAGACTGTCGTTGGTGAATATCTCGGTGAACAGATCCATATCGGTCGCCATTGCGAACTGCGATGCGGTATCGTCAAGCTTGGTGGCGAAGAACTCCCCTACTCCGCAGTCGGCCGACAATGTGTTCGGGTTGACCTTGAGGATGTTGTTGAGGTCTTTGTCGTTGTAGACGTACATCGTGGTGTCGTAGCGGTAGCGGATGTCGGTTGCGAACTCGCTGACCTCGTCGCTGTGCTTTTCGAGGTATTTGCGGAAGGATCTGAGGTCGTTGGTCTTGGTGGAGACGTTGACGTTGTGAATTTGGTCGAAGAGGAAGCCCTGAGTGGCGGCGTAGCCCTCGGGGGCGGCCTCGACGTTCTCGCCGTTCATAGAGGCGCCCGCGTTCATCATCATCGACATCAGGTCCATCGACTGACTGTCGATCATAACGGGATAGTTGGCAAGGGTCTCCTGCTCAGTGGCATCGATGTAGGCCTTGGTGCCGTTGGAGAGGGCAAGTATCAGCGCAATGCCGATGATGCCGATGCTTCCTGCGAATGAGGTCAGGAAGGTGCGCGCCTTCTTGGTCATCAGGTTGTTAAGACTGAGAGACAGCGCGGTAAAATAGGACATCGAGCGCTTTTTGCGTTCCTTGCGGGAGGCGCGCTTCTCCTTGCGGTCGGGGTCGGCCACAGGTGGATGGTCGGCGGCCGCTTCTTCGTCCGAATAAGGTGCGGAATCGCTGATGACCTTGCCGTCAAGGAGGCGGATGATACGGGAGGAATATTCCTCGGCAAGCTCGGGGTTGTGGGTGACCATTATGATAAGCTTATCCTTGGATATCTCCTTGAGGATGTTCATTATCTGCACGCTCGTCTCCGAGTCAAGCGCACCGGTAGGCTCGTCGGCGAGCAGTATCTCGGGGTCGTTGACAAGTGCGCGCGCTATTGCGACACGCTGCATCTGTCCGCCCGACATCTGATTGGGGCGCTTATTAAGCTGGTCGCCCAATCCGACCATATCAAGTGCTTCCTTTGCCCTGCGGCGACGCTCCGCCTTGCCGACTCCCGAGAGGGTCAGCGCGAGCTCGACGTTGGCCAGCACCGACTGGTGCGGGATGAGGTTAGAGCTCTGGAAAACGAAGCCGATGGAATGGTTGCGATAGCTGTCCCAGTCCGACTCGGTGAACTTTTTGGTCGATTTGCCCGAAATGACAAGGTCGCCACTTGTATATCGGTCAAGTCCGCCGATGATATTGAGCAGGGTGGTCTTGCCGCATCCCGACGGGCCGAGGATGGAGACGAACTCGTTCTTCCTGAAGTTGAGGCTGACTCCCTTAAGGGCCTCGACCACCGAGTCACCTGCCTTATAGTGCTTTACGATGTCTTTTAATACTAACACCCGATACAACTCCTAATTCTATGTGATTAAGTAATTTTACCACGTCGACTCATCAATATTATGGTAAAAAAATGAACAAGTTATGAATTTACCAAAGCCGCTCGGCGCTTGCCCTGCTTGATCGAGGAAAGGGCGTCGAGGTAGCCTTCGGCATCAAAGGGGGCGGTTACCTCGTCCTTGCGCAGATACAAAGGATGGTGAGGATGACCCTTTGCCGATACTTTGCCGACGCTGTACCATTTGGCGCCGTAGCGCTTGCCGATGTCGATCATATCGCGGACACAGTTGCAGAGGTACTCCCGCTTCTCAATAATTGTGCCCCACGCCGCCCATATTGCAGGGGTGTTGCCCTCGCCGTACAGGCCGAGCAGGTACTCAAAGGCACGCATATTCTCTTGATGCAGGCGCAGGTTGAGCTCGCGGTCCATACGGTCGGGGTCGGTGGCGCGCTGAGCATAGACGTTGAACATCACCCAGCTATCGTAGCCGTTGCCCGATGCGATACGCGAGACCGATTTAAGCGTGTTGTCGAGGTCGTCGGGCGCGGCGGTTGATGGGTTGATACCGATGCAGATGAGGGGGTTGCTTCCGCGTGTGCCGAGTATGTAACGGTAGTCGCAGTATCTGTTGGGCACGTATATCCAGCGGTCGCGGTCATATTCCGCAGTGCTGTCGCGGTCGGCCAGCTCCATTGCATCGAAAAAGGAAAGTATATCGATATCCTGCGAAGGCGTTGACGGAATATGCATATGGTTCCCTCCTTGCATTCAAAATGAAAAATAAGGGGATGCGTTTCATCATCCCCTTATAGTTATAGACAGGTTACGCTTTGTTGACCGAGCCGAAGAGCTCCATCTTTTCCTTAACGGTAAGTCGGATCGTAGCCATGTCGTTCTGTGAGC
>JAZQID010000121.1:0-7475 GCA_045540915.1 Acutalibacteraceae bacterium | reverse complement strand
ATTACAGCATGATCGATAAGGCTCCGGAAGAAAGAGAACGTGGTATCACCATCAACACGGCTCACGTAGAATACGAGACGGACAAGCGTCACTATGCACACGTTGACTGCCCCGGCCACGCTGACAAGTCGGGGGCCATAGGAAGACAAAATATCTCTCCAACTCCTTGGCTCACAGAACGACATGGCTACGATCCGACTTAACTATATTTATAATTACAAGGGAGGATCATTCAAATGGCAAAAGCTAAATTTGAACGCAACAAGCCGCACGTTAACATCGGTACCATTGGTCACGTTGACCACGGTAAGACCACTCTGACCGCCGCTATCACCAAGTATCTTGGTCTTAAGGGCGACGCTGAGTTCGTCGATTACGCAAACATCGACAAGGCTCCTGAAGAGAGAGAGCGCGGCATCACCATCAACACCGCTCACGTTGAGTATCAGACCGAATCTCGTCACTATGCACACGTTGACTGCCCCGGACACGCTGACTATGTTAAGAACATGATCACCGGTGCTGCTCAGATGGACGGCGCTATTCTGGTTATCGCTTCTACCGATGGCCCGATGGCTCAGACCAAGGAGCACCTTCTGCTTGCCCGTCAGGTTGGCGTTCCCTACATCGTTGTTTTCATGAACAAGGTTGATCAGGTTGACGACGAAGAGCTCCTCGAGCTCGTAGAGATGGAGATCCGTGAGACCCTCGACTCCTATGAGTTCCCCGGCGACGACACCCCCATCATCAAGGGTTCTGCGCTTAAGGCTCTCGAGGCTCCGGACGATCCCAGCAACCCCGCTTACGCTTGCATCGCTGAGCTGATGGACGCTGTTGACAGCTACATCCCCACTCCCGAGCGTAAGGCTGACCTGCCTTTCCTTATGCCTGTTGAGGATACCATGACCATCACCGGACGTGGTACCGTTGCTACCGGTAGAGTTGAGCGTGGCGTTCTGAACGCCGGCGACGAAGTTGAGCTGCTCGGTCTGACCGAGGAGCGCCGCAAGGTCGTTGTTACCTCTATGGAAATGTTCCGCAAGACCCTCGATTACTGCGAGGCCGGCGACAACGTTGGTTGCCTCCTGCGCGGCGTTGCCCGTGACGAGATCGAGCGTGGACAGGTTCTTGCTAAGCCCGGCTCCATCAACCCGCTGACCAAGTTCCACGGCCAGGTCTACATTCTGACCAAGGAAGAGGGCGGCCGTCATACTCCGTTCTTCAACAACTATCGTCCCCAGTTCTACTTCCGTACCACCGACGTTACCGGCGTCATCAGCCTGCCTGAAGGCACTGAGATGTGCATGCCCGGAGACAACGTTGAGATGGACGTTGAGCTGATCACCCCGATCGCTATCGAGGAAGGCCTCCGCTTCGCTATCCGTGAAGGCGGCCGTACCGTCGGTTCGGGCGTTGTTACCAAGGTCAACTAATTAACTTAGTTCCGGTTAATAACAGCACTCCTGAGGATATCCTCAGGAGTGTTTTCCTTATAGAATATAGGGTGTTGTCCATATAATCGGGTTCACTTCACCGAATGGGCGAACTGTGTTGGCCCGATATTGCAACAAAAAACGGTTGAGCGATATTTTTATCACCCAACCATTTTTTGCATTATACTGCCGGTGGGCGCAAAGAATATTGTTTGACAACATATTACAACTGTGGTTATCACGTTATTGACAGTTGGGTTTTACGATGATAAAATAAGAAAGATAACACGAAAAAGGGGTGAGATATGTGAAGACACCGAGCGAAGAAAAGGCAAAAATGCCTGATTTTTCCGCCTTGGGCATAGCCGAAGGAGATGTTCGCGCCTGTTGCTTTACCGATATGGACCTGCAGTGCCGTTACCGCAACGGCTGGCTCCTGCTCACCGATGAGCAGATGATTCGCATATCAGCGCCCGAAATAGTCAAGAATATGAACTTCGCCGAACACAAAGCACCCGATCTTTTGCCCGAAGGGTGCGAGGTGGAGCGTTTTGCCCTCTCCGATTGCGGCGAAATGAAAGAGGAGAGGCAGGTTGCGAGCCTTTTGCTCCGACTTGAGTATAAAAGCGAGTCGATGATCCTTGCGGTATCTTCCAACACCCGAGCAGATGACATCGGCGGTTTTGTTCATAAATATGATGTGCAGACGGGTCGCAAGACCGAGTTTGAGCAGGATGACAGACGCAGGCCACGCGACAAAGAGGAGAAAAAGGATCCCAAGCGCAACAAACGAGGCTCATCATTTTTGCGTTTGCTTGCCTTCTTCAAGCCGTACAAATGGCATACGGCGCTCACCTTCCTGAGCATCTTCGCCATATCGGGCTTTGCCCTTGCCGGTCCCTACCTGAGCGGAAACGTACTCTACGGCGAGGTGCTCAGCGGCAAGGATGCCTTAAACGGCCTTGTTTCACCGCAGGCACAGGGGCCCATTCTGGCCTTGGCCTTGGTGGTGCTGACTATGCTCGCGGTCAGGGTGCTCAATCAGCTTTCTCACGTCGTGCAGGGTGTGGTAGTAGCGAAATTCGTACCATTCTTGGTCAAGGATATCAAGAGCAAGGTCTTCGACGCCATGAGCCGCCTGTCGCTGAGGTTTTACCAAAGCAAGCAGACTGGCACCCTTATGACCCGCGTGCTCGACGATGCTTACGAAGTGACATATTTCTTTATCGACAGCCTGCCAACGACGGTGATAGATCTTATCACTATTGCGGTTGCCTTCGTCATAATGTTCTCACTCAACTGGCGGCTTTCCGTTGCGGCAATGATTATGTTGCCCGTTCCTGCGATAATAACCTTCCTGCTTGTCCCGATCATGTGGACGATGCACGGCAGACGGCACCGCGCCTCCCGTGCGATGAACTCGCAGATAAACGATAACCTTACGGGCGCAAGGGTGGTGCGTGCCTTCGGTACTGAGCAGAGCGAGACCAAGCGCTTCGTTCGCGCCAACCGACGTGTCGGCAAGGTCGAGACCGACCTTGGCGGCGTTGAATCGTGGCTGTTTGCTCTGTTTTCGGTGGTGCGCGAGATGATTTCGCTGATGATCTACGCCGTCGGCGCGTGGATAATTCTGTCCCGTGAGGGCGAGATGGACTACGCGATGCTCATCACCTTTATGGGATACGTCGGTATGCTGGCCGGCCCATTTGAAAATTTATCTCACTTTATACGTCAGTGGGTCAATTGTATGAACTGCGCACAGCGAATCTTCGAGATAATCGATGCCAAACCCGACGTGGTCGAGGCCGATGAGCCTGTGCATCTGCCCGAGATCAAGGGGGACGTCGAGCTTAAAAACGTCAGTTTTGCCTACGAAAAGGGCAAACCGGTCCTCAAGGATATCTCCATTCACGCCAAGCCGGATCAGTTGCTGGGCGTTGTGGGACACTCGGGAGCAGGCAAATCGACTATGCTCAACCTGATTTCGCGGCTGTATGACGTTGACGAGGGTCAGATCACAATCGACGGAGTGGACATCCGCGATCTTTCCTTCAAGGACCTGCACGGCCTTGTCGCGATGGTGTCGCAGGAGACCTATATATTTATGGGAACGGTGGCCGAGAATATCGCCTATGCCCGACCCGAAGCGACTCGAGAGGAGATCGTTTCGGCGGCAATCTCGGCGGCGGCACACGATTTCATAATGAAGCTTCCCGACGGATACGATACCGTCATCGGACCTGCGGGAAGGGAACTATCGGGCGGAGAAAGACAGCGCCTGTCGATCTCGCGTGCCATTCTCACCGATCCGAAGATACTAATTCTCGACGAGGCGACCGCCTCTGTCGATACCGAGACCGAGATATATATTCAAAAGGCGCTTGAGGACTTGACAAAGGGCAGGACCACCGTTTCGGTTGCTCACCGACTGTCCACCCTGCGAAATGCCGATCAGCTTGTGGTAATCGAGGATGGAAAGATCACCGAGCGCGGTACCCACGAGGAACTTATGGCGCAAAAGGGAACCTATCATCGTTTGGCGGTCATTCAAAGTCAGGCGATGTCGAAAAGGGGGATAGTGGAATGAAAGAAAATGTAAGCAGTCTTAAATCGGTCGTGCCTGATACCGAGAGTCGTTTTTCGGTCAGGTATATCACCCCCGATAACGCTCGCTTTGCCCGTACCGAAGGGGGCTTTGCCTCTCTTGATTTTGAGGGGGAGCATTATGACCGTGTGATGCTGTTCCGCGCCTTTCCATTCACCGACCCCGACATATACATCTCGGTGCGTCAGGCCGATGACAAGAAGGCGGAGATCGGTCTTATCGGCCGCCTGTCCGATTTTGATGATGATACCGTAAAACTTATTGAGGATCAGCTGCAGCTTCGCTACTTTACTCCCAAGATCAACCGCGTCTATTCCGCAAAGGATAAGCACGGCTTTTCCACCCTTGATGTTATGACCGACCACGGCAGATGTAAATTCACCTTCCGAGGCGGAAGTGATGCCGTGACGCGCCTTTCGGAGACTCGGCTGATATTCACCGATATCGATTCCAACCGATTTGAAGTGCCCGACCTGCTTAAATTGAGCAGAAGGGATCAAAAAAAGCTCGACCTTTACCTGTAAAACATTTTTTGAGGAACGGAGGTGACGGATGTGCACCTGAAATTTGATTTGAGCCAAAAACAGCTTGAGGCCCTTGCGCAAGGGGATCAGGTGCGCTATGCGTCTGCCTGCGACCTGAATGAAAAGGGCGAGTTCTACGACGGATTCGTGGCCGTTACTCAGGAGCGTATCGTCGTGTTTGACGGTGACGAACTCAAGACGACCCTCTTGCTCGACGATTGCCAACGGCTTAAGTGCGAGGTCTATGTCGGTTGCGGAGCCTTGGTTGCGCGAGTCAACGGCGCCGAGCGTGTAGTTGCGCGCTTTTCGCTAAAGCACGCCGACCGCTTCTCCGAGATCGCAGGCAGAGTCAACGCCGCCTTGCTCAAGCAGGCTGTGTCGGTCAAAAAGGGACTGCGCGAGAGGTACTGCATCGTCTGCGGCGAGGCGTTAAACGGCACCGTTTGTGCCGCCTGCTCCAACAGAAAGGTCAGTTTTGATCGCTTCTGGGGGCTGTGTAAGCCGTATATCTGGCGGCTGATACTGATATCCGCCCTGATGCTCGTCAGTTCATCCTGCACCCTCTACGCTCAGCAGGTGCAGAAGGTCATCCTCGGCGACTATCTTAAGGATGTCAACGGCGTTTTCGCCGACGTATTACCTCTGTTCCTGTTTATCGGCGTGTTGGGCGCCGTCAACGTTTTCAGCTCGGTGGCCAAAAGGATGCTCTGCGTCCACCTCGGCGCAAAAATGAGTATGGACCTGCGCCAAAAGGTCTTTAACAAGGTGCAGACCCTGTCGATGTCCTTTATGTCGCGTGCCAAGGCGGGCGAGCTTATGAACCGAGTGACCACCGATACCGGTGTTATCAGGGAGTTTATGGACCATTGCTTCGGCGGTATGCTCAGCAACCTCGTCACGATGGTCGGTGCCTTGATACTGATGCTTTTTATAAATTGGAAACTGGCTCTGGTGGCCGTTTCGTTTACCCCTCTCGTTCTTGTTCTTTCCCGCCTGTTTAACAAGAAGATACGCACCCTTTTCCGTGCCCAATCCCGCAAGCACGACAAGATTAAGAATCGACTGCAGGACGTCATTTCGGGCATCCGCGTGGTCAAGACCTTTGGCAGAGAGAAGGTCGAGGCGAAGAAATTTGAGGGCTATTCCGAAGAGCTTGCCGTCATTAACAGCAACAACGAGGTCTTTTGGGCCATCTTTTTCCCGATGTTGACCTTGCTGGTGGGCCTCGGAGTAAGCTTTGTAACCTATTTTGGCGGTGTCGAGGTACTCGGCGGAAGAATGCCGGTCGAGACCCTCGTTCAGTTCACCGCCTATGCGATGATGCTCTACGCGCCGTTGCGCTGGATGGCAAACCTGCCCCGTATGATAATGCGTATGCTCAACTCCTTGGACCGCATCTACGCGGTGCTTGACGAGGAGCCTGAGGTGGTCGACACCGACAATGCCGTTGACCACGAGATAGGCGGAGACGTTGAGTTCAGGAATGTTAGTTTTGGCTACAATTCCTATGAAACGGTGCTGCAGAATGTCAGCTTCAAGGTCAAAAAGGGCGAGATGATCGGCATCGTAGGCCCTTCGGGAGTCGGTAAGTCATCCCTTATCAATCTGCTGATGCGGCTCTACGACGTCGACGACGGACAAATACTGCTCGACGGTGTTGACCTGCGCTCCATTCGCAAGGAGGACCTGCACAGGCAGATAGGCGTAGTGCTTCAGGAGACCTTCCTGTTTTCAGGCACCGTGCTTGACAACATCCGTTATTCCTGCCCGAACGCCTCTATGGAGGAGATAATCGTTGCCGCCAAAATGGCCAATGCCCACGACTTTATATGCGCGATGCCCGATGGTTACAACACCTATATCGGCGAAAAAGGCTACAAGGTCTCGGGCGGCGAGCGTCAGCGTATCGCCATCGCGCGCGCCATACTGTCCAATCCGCGACTGCTCATTCTTGACGAGGCGACCAGCTCCCTCGATACCGAGAGTGAGGATCTCGTCCAGCAGGCCATTGAGCGAATGATCGCGGGGCGCACCACCTTTGCTATTGCCCACAGGCTGTCTACCCTGCGTAACGCCAACCGCATCATAGTACTCAACGACCACACGGTAGACCAGATCGGTACCCACGAGGAGCTTATGCGGCAAAAGGGCATCTACTACGGGCTTGTCACCGCTCAGTCGAAGCTCAACCGCGTAAAATCCGTTCAGGACAAATAGAACAATATTTTAATCCCCCAAGGGAGCCAAAAGGCTTTCTTGGGGGATTTTTTGTGTAAAAATAAAAAATTTTTATGAATTTTTTCGTTGTTGCATAGGTTGCGACAACGGTGCATATTTTCAGCGCTATTAGTGAAAGGAGGAATTTGCAGTGAAGACCAATTTGAAGCCAAAGGAAGAGGAGTTTTGCAGATTGATGGCACAAGGCTGTGCGCCGACCGAGGCGGCGGTACGGGCGGGCTACCGCTTGGCACCGACCAAGGCGGCCGACCGATTGCTTGGAAGGGGAGAGGTGCGCAAGGCCATTGAGCAGTACGGCGCGGCGCTTTTTAAGCGCAACGCTGTGGCAGGGTACGAGAGGATCGCATTCGGTAGTGTGGCCGACGCGGTGCGACTCTGCTTTGCCGACGGGGTGCCCGATGACCTTGATGCGCTCGATCTCTATATGGTGTCGGAGGTCAAACGTTCGAAAAATGGGGTGGAAATAAAGTTTTTCGACAGACTGAAGGCCCTTGACCGACTGAGTGATCTGGCCGACCCCGAGGACGACCGAGCGGAGCCCTTCTACCGTGCGCTTGAAGAGGGCGCGCGCAGGCTTTCGGAGCAGGAGTGAAAATATGCAGTTTAAGCCCTTTTCCGAAAAGCAAATGCGGGTTCTGACCTGGTGGTGCGACAAAAGCCCCTGCTCAGACTTCG
>JAZQID010000120.1:0-9498 GCA_045540915.1 Acutalibacteraceae bacterium | reverse complement strand
ATTTTTGTGCTCAGCTCGCGCGAAGTGCCGTCGAGGGTCATTATCGACTCGCCCTCGTTTGCACGGCGGATAACGATGGTGCCGTCCTTGACGTGCTTGTAGTCAAAGGCGTGCATCGGCTGGCCGTACTCAAGCATTACGTAGTTGGTGATGTCGACGATGTTGTTGATGGGACGAACACCGCTTGCACGCAGACGCTCGCGCATCCAACGGGGCGAAGGCTTAACGTCAATATCCTTAACGATGCGTGCCATATAGCGAGTACAAAGGTCGGGCGCCTCAACCGATACCTTCAGGTAATCGTTGATGTCTCCGCCTTCCTCGGTAACAACGGGAGTGTGATCCTTCATCGGCAGGGAGAAGGTGTTGGCCGTCTCGCGTGCAAGTCCGATGACCGACAGGCAGTCGGGGCGGTTGGAGGTGATCTCAAACTCAACTATATCGTCGTTGATACCAAGCGCTTCCTTAGCGTCCTGACCGAGCTGACATTCCTCTTGAATTACAAGAATTCCGTCCTCAACGGCATAGGGGAAGTCGCCGAGGGTGACACCTAATTCAGCGATCGAGCAGAGCATACCGTTGCTTTCGACACCGCGAAGCTTACCCTTCTTTATCTTGACACCGTTGGGCAGGGTTGCGCCGTCGGTCGCGACTGGAACGATGTCGCCAACCGTCAGGTTTTTAGCACCTGTAACGATCTGCAACACGTCATATCCGACGTCGATCTGACATACCACCAGCTTGTCTGCGTCGGGATGCTTTTCAATGCTGTTGACCTTACCGATGACTACCTTGGAGATCTCTTCGCCCTCTTTGGTGAAGCCCTCAACCTTGGAGCCGGTCATAGTAAGCCTTTCGGCATATTCTTTGGGCTGATAATCTATGTCAACAAATTCTTTGAGCCAACGAATAGAAAGATCCATCTTAAATTACCTCCTAAAACTGATTGAGGAATCTCTGGTCATTCTCAAAGAACAAACGCAGATCATCGATGTTGAAGCGGCGCATAACGAGTCGCTCAAGACCCATACCGAAGGCAAAACCGCTGTACTCCTCGGGGTCGATATTGCAGTTTTCGAGCACCTTGGGATGCACCATACCGCAACCGAGTATCTCGATCCAACCCTCGCCCTTGCACAGACGGCAGCCCTTACCGCCGCAGCTGAAGCACATAGTGTCCATCTCGGCCGACGGCTCGGTAAAGGGGAAGTGATGGGGACGGAAGCGCACCTTTGCATCGGGGCCGTAAAGGCGCTTTGCAAAGTCGGCAAGGGTGCCCTTGAGGTCGCCCATAGTCACGCCCTTGTCAACGACCAGACCTTCGATCTGGTGGAAAACAGGGGAGTGGGTAGCGTCGACCGCATCAGAGCGGTAAACGCGGCCGGGCGAAATGATGCGGATAGGGGGCTTCTGCTTTTCCATAACGCGAACCTGAACGGGTGAGGTCTGGGTGCGCAGAAGTATGTTTTCGTTAATGTAGAAGGTATCCTGAGTGTCGCGTGCAGGATGATCCTTCGGGATGTTGAGCGCCTCAAAGTTGTAGTAATCGCGCTCGACCTCGGGACCCTCGGCGATGTCAAAGCCCATTCCCAAGAATATCTCCTTTATCTCGTCAAGAACGGCTTCAAGCGGATGTTTTTTGCCCATCTCGGAGCGTTCGCCCGGCATTGTGACGTCGATCTTCTCGCTTGCCAGCTTCTGCTCAACGGCGGCACTCTTGAGCTCAGCGGTCTTTACCGAGATAGCTTCCTCGATCTTGCCTCTGATCTCATTGGCAAGCTGTCCGATAACGGGACGCTCTTCGGCCGACAAACTGCCCATCTGCTTGAGAATAGCGGTCAGCTCGCCCTTCTTGCCGAGGTATTTGACCCTCAGCGCGTCAAGCTCCTGAATGTCCTTGACCGCCTCAAGCGCGCCATAGGCCGCTTCGGCAATGCTTTTCAGTTGTTCCTTCATAAAATCACCTCATAGAATGATGTTGACAAAATAAAAACGTCCCTTGTAGAACTACTACAAGGGACGAATAAATCCGCGGTACCACCCTGATTTCTGCTTCAAAAGAGCAAACACTCCTTGGACCTGTAACGGTGTCCTGCCGTTGCCGCCTACTGAACTTTTCAGCGGCACTGCTCCGAAGGGAACTTCATCCGACATCCTGACGGGGCGATCACAGCCAAGTCGCACCCTCTCTGCGAAAGGAAAGCGGGATTACTTTTCTTCATCAACGCATTATCACTATCGCAAACATTTTAACACAAAATAATAATTTTGCAAGAGAAAAAATGATAAATTTCTCAGAAAACGGTAGATTTCAGGCGTTTCGCGACGCTTTCAACCGCATTAAGCAGCTGATCTGCCTCATTTGCGGTGGAAAAAGCAGAGGGGCATACCCTTACCGTTCCCTGATTTATGGTGCCCAGCCGCTTGTGAGCGTTGGGGGCACAATGAAGCCCTGCTCTCACCGCAATGCCGAACTCGTCGAGCTTTTGCGCTATTTCAACGCTGCTGTTGCTACCGATGTTGAAGGAGAGCACAGGCGCAAAATTCTCATCAGGCACATCGGTGTAAAGGCGCACCGAACCAATGCTGTTGAGCCCCTTGTATATCCGCCTGATAAGGTCGGTCTCGTGCTTGTGAATGGTCGCGATGCCCTTGGAGTTGACAAAATCGACCCCTGCCGCGATACCTGCAATACCGGGCAGATTGACCGTGCCGCTTTCATATCTCTCGGGCGGAAGCTCGGGCTGAACGGGGTTGACCGAATCGGTGCCCGTACCCCCTTCAATTATGGTGTCGGGCATATCCTTGCCGATTATAAGCGCACCCGTACCCATAGGGGCGTAGAGTCCCTTGTGGGTAGCAAGGCAGAGGAAATCTATCGGCGTTTTCTCAAGGTCGATGGGTAATACACCTGCCGACTGTGCTGCGTCGACGGTGAAAAGTATGCCTTCCTCGCGACAGACCGCACCGATGCGGTCGATGGGCAAAATGTTGCCGATAACGTTAGATGCGTGAGAGCAGACCACCATTCGTGTGTATGGGGTAAGGCAGTTGACGAATGAGCGGAAGGTGGCGTCTGGGTCGCCTATGACCACCTCGAAAATATCGGTTATTACCCCTTTTTCCTTCAGCTTATTTAAGGGACGCATAACAGCGTTGTGCTCAAGCGAGGATACGAGGACTCGGTCGCCCTCCTTGAGCATACCCTTGAGGGCAAGGTTGATCGATGCGGTGCAGTTGGGGGTGAAAATGACCCTTTCTTCGTTTGGAGTGTTGAAGAAATCGGCAAGCTTTTTTCTGGCGTTGTAAACGGCGACACCTGCCTTTTGGGACATTTTGTGTCCGCTTCTTCCGGGGTTGGCGGAGTATGTTGTCAACGCGGAATTAACCGCGTTGATGACCTGTTTGGGCTTCGGAAAAGTGGTAGCCGCGTTGTCAAAATAAATCATGGCTCTTGGCTCCTTCAAAGTTGTTCCCGAACGGCTGTGCCCAGTATCTTGATATTTGCATCCTTCAGGATACCTAACACGTCTGCCGGCTCGGTATATACAACAATGCTGTATCCGCACCCGTGCGAGTCAAGCTTGCTCGGCGTTTTCTCGATATACGCCTTGAAGCCGTGGCTGCGTAACAGGTCGCGACCTTTGATCGCATAGGTTATTGAGCTGACCAAGATCAAGTGTGTGCCCATGAGTCGCGCCTCCTATAAAAAAATCGCCCGTGTGCATCAATACATTTTATGCACATGAGCGATTGGGTGACAGAACTATTCAGTTTTCGATAAGGCAAACGCAGTGGGCGGATATTCCCTCGAGCCTGCCTGTGAAGCCGAGCTTTTCCTCGGTGGTAGCCTTGACGTTGACCTGAGCTATATCACATCCGAGAATGTCGGCAACACATCTTCGCATATCTTCGATATGCCCAGATAGGCGAGGTGCCTGCGCGACCACGGTTGCATCGAGGTTGCAAAAGCGGTATCCCTCTTTTTTAAGCAGGTCGCAGGTGGCTTTCAGCAGTAATTTGCTGTCGATACCTTTGTACTGAGGATCGGTGTCGGGGAAATGCCTGCCGATGTCGCCCAAGGCGGCCGCACCGAGCAGGGCGTCACAAATCGCGTGAAGCAGCACGTCGGAATCCGAGTGGCCGTCAAGCCCGAGCGAGTAATCGATCTTTACACCGCCGATATAGAGGTCGCGCCCCTCTTTGAAGCGGTGAACGTCATAGCCGTGACCAATGCGGATCATAATATTCCCTCCGTTAAAAACGCCTGTGCGATGACAAGATCGGTCGGCGTAGTAATTTTGATGTTGGTGTAGGAGCCCTCGACCAGTTTGACCCTGACCCCGTCGGCCTCCATCATAGCGCAATCATCGGTGAATTCACCGTAATGGGCCGCAAGAGCCTGTCTGTATCTATCGGCCTTGAAGATCTGCGGAGTCTGTGCCGCCCAAAGTGCAGAGCGGTCGGGCGTCGATTGGATAAAATTGTCGGTGTCGGTCACCTTGATGGTGTCGGTGACCTTGACGGCGCAGGCAGCGGCACCGAATCGCACGGCGGCCTCAACAGTGGCCTCGATATCCTGCTGAGAAGTAAGCGGCCTTGCCCCGTCGGCAATAGCGATATAGCCGCAGTCGGCATCGACCGCATCAACTGCATTTTTCACCGACTCCGAACGGGTCGCACCGCCCTCGACAATAGCAGATAGCTTGCTGATACCGTATTGCTCACAAAGCTTTTGCACGTCGCACACAACATCAGGTCTGGCGGCAACAACTATCCTGCCTATCGACTTACAGCCCTGATATGCAAGCAGGGTGTGGGCAAGCACGGGCTTACCCGCAAGGTCGGCAAACAGCTTATCGATGCCCTTCATACGTGATGCCGAGCCGCCTGCAACGATGATAGCGGTTACCGAGCAGGCAGAGTCGTTAAGTGTAAAAGAATATTCCTTTTGGGTCAGAATTTCCAATTTGAACACCTCAACTGATATTATACAACCTTTTGTCAACCGTTACAATCATAAAAATTGGCTCATTTATATAAAAAATAACAAAAAATTTTATAAATAGGGCTATTGAATATATTTATTTTTATGGTAAAATGTATATATACTTATGATTTCGTTGCGAGGGAGTTGATTTGATGTCCGATTTTTTTAGCTACATAGGGTCCGCCTTCAATCAGTTTGTACTGGTTATGAAGGAGTTTCGCGTTATCGACCTGTTGGACATCCTTGCGGTTGCCTTTATAATTTACAGTCTGGTCCGCTTTGTGCGGCAGACCCGTGCAAAGCAGCTTTTGGGCGGAATTATCGTTCTGTTGCTGATATGGTTTGTTTCGGAAATGCTCGATATGACCGTTCTCTCCGAGATATTGAGAACGGTAGCCAATTCGGGAATTATCGTGCTTGTAATTATCTTCCAACCCGAGCTTCGCAACGCTCTTGAACTGGTCAGCAGGACCAACTTCTTCTTCGCTAAGAAGGACGGCAACATCGATACCGTTATCGAAGGCTGTATCGACAACGTCTGCACCGCCTGTGCCGAGTTTTCGCGCACCCATACCGGCGCCCTCATCGTCTTTGAGCGCGGTACGATGCTCGAGGATATCGTCAAGACGGGTACCGTCATCGATTCCGAGGCGCAGAGTGCGCTGATCTGCAACGTCTTTTATCCCAAGACCCCCTTGCACGACGGAGCGGTCATTATCCGTTCGGGACGGCTCTATGCCGCAGGTTGCATTTTGCCCCTGTCGCAGAACACCCTGCTCAGCAAGGATCTCGGCACCCGTCACCGCGCCGCCCTCGGTATGAGCGAGAACTCTGATGCGCTGGTGGTGGTCGTTTCGGAGGAAACGGGCATCATTTCGGTGGCCGAAAAGGGCGGTATGCATCGCCGTTACACCCCCGAGCAGTTGCGCGACAGGCTCACCAACGCCTTTATGCCCAATACCGAAAAGTCGGGTTCGCGTCTGTCGTCCATTCGCGAGAGAATAAAAAAGGGAGGTAAGAAGTCCGATGAAAAAGCTGACTAAGATACCTTCCTACATTATGAACAATAACAAGGCGCTGATGATATTCTCTTTGGTGCTCGCCTTTGTTATCTGGTTCGCCTTCACAATGACATATAATCCCGTTTCCACCACTACTATCAAGAACGTCCCCATCACTTTCGATACCTCTGACACAGCGGTGGACAGCCTCGGTCTGAGTGTGGTCGACGCCGACATTGACTCCGTTTCGGTCACCATCTCGGGACAGACGGTGGTCATTTCGTCGATTACTGCAGCCGATATCGTGGTCACCCCGTCGCTTTCTTCGGTTACAGATGCGGGAACCTATGAGGTAAAGCTTATTGCAACGCCGTCAAAGTTGCTGACCGATTTCGAGATAGTTTCGGTATCTCCGAAAAAGGTCAAGGTGTCCTTTGACGAGGTGATTACCAAGACCTTTGACGTTGTAGCCGAAGCCGAAGGATGTACCGCGTCGGACGGCCTCGTTGCCGAGGTTCCCGTTATGACCGAAGCGGCGACCAAGGTGATCAACGTCTCGGGCGCAAAGAAGGACGTTGAGAGGATCGAGTCGGTCGTCGCAAGAGCAAAGGTTAATAAGGAACTCAGCGAGACCGCTTCCTTTGACGCCGATATTATCCTGCTTGACAAGAAGGGCAAGGAGATCGATTCCTCCAATATGACCCTCGGCTTCCGTGAAGCCAACATCACCGTGGCCGTCTCAATGATAAAGACCCTGCCCGTCGAGGTGGTGTTCGGATCAAAGCCGTCAGGCCTCGATTTCAACTACACTCTCAGCGACAGCGATATCACCGTTATCGGCAAGCCCGATATCGTCGAGTCAATGACCAAGGTCACCCTTGAGCCCATTGAATGCGGACTTATAACCGCTAACAACAACGTCTTTGAAAAGGCGGTTTCTCTGCCTGCGGGAGTACGTGTGTACGACAATAACCAGAGCGTTGTCACCGTTACGGTCAAGAGTGACTCCTTCTCGACCAAGACCTTAAAGGTCACCAACGTGACCTTTGTGGGACTTAAATCGGGACTAAAGACCAAGGTGCAGAGTGTTCAGTCGATCACCGTAATGGGTTCCAAGAAGGACATCAATAAGATTACCGCCAAGGATATCACCCTGACGGTAGACGTCAGCGGACTTGACGCCGTATCGGGAAAGCAGCTTCCTGCCACGGTAAAGCTCGCCGATACCTTTACGCAGAGTTGGGTGGTAACGCTTGATAAGGATTACCTTGTCACCTTTACTCTGTCTTAAGTAACAAAGAAAAAGAGCTTGACCTTTCGCTTGGGAAACTGAGCGAAAGGTTTGCTTGCTTTACGAGTAACACCGACGGCCTGCCCTGCGTAAAATAGTAGCGGGTGATTTACTATGCTGTTGGTCGTAATACATATTGTTTTTGGAGTGCTTGCTCTTATCGGTCTTGCATCGGTGCTCAATGGAATGTATGTTAAAATGAGTACCTACTGCGCCTCGGGCAGATACCTTTTTGTGATACTTAAAGGAAATGATGCTGACCTTCGCCTTAAAGCGACCGAGGAACTTATGCGTTGCGCGCCGTCAGGTACATACAGCGGCATATTGGCGGTCGATTTCGGTATGACCGACCAGATGAAGCAGGCCTGCCGAATTATTGCAAGCGAGAACAACGCTATCGAGATGTATACTGCAAATGAATTATCAAAACGAATGAGAGGGGAAAAGGTTGAATAAGCCCACCGAGTTGACGGGAACTGTTGAGAAGATAACCTTCTATAACAGCGCAAACGGCTTTGCTGTCATTGAACTGAATACCGGTGACGAGTTGATAACTGCGGTCGGCACGATGTACGATGTCCGTGGGGGCGAAAATTTGCGCCTCTTCGGCAATTTTGACCATCACGCGACCTTTGGCCCTCAGTTTAAGGTAAAACAGGTGGAGCATTGCGCCCCGACTACTCAGGCAGCGATGCTCCGCTACCTCTCTAGCGGCGGTATAAAGGGAATCGGCCCCGCCCTTGCACGCAAGATTATCGAGCGCTTCGGCGATAGGGCGATGGAGATCATCGAGGCCGACCCCTTGAGCCTTACCGTCATTCGCGGCATTTCCAAGGAAAAGGCGCAGTCCTTTCAAAAAGAGTACCTAAAACAGATCGGAGTGCGCGAGTTGATGGTCTACCTATCGCGCTTTGAAATATCGGCCGACGAGGCGCTGAAGACCTATAAGGTGCTCGGCCCTTCAAGCCTTGAGAAGATAAAGGCCAACCCCTACTTTTTGTGCAGGGAGGAACTGCCGTTCAGCTTTGAACGTGTCGATGCTATCGCCGAAAGCCTCGGCTTTGAGACCGATTTCACCTTCAGGATATATTGCGGCATTGAATATGTCCTTCGTCACAATCTGTCTAACGGCCACGTTTGCATCCCGTCGGATAAGCTGGTCGAGGTCTCTTCTCGGCTTCTCGGTGTAGAAATTGACGAGATACGCTCCGCAATAAAGCAAATGCTCAGCTCGGGACAGTTGTTTTCCTATGAAAATGACGGCCGAAGCTATCTGTATCTCCCTGAATATTTCCGCGCCGAGAACTATGCCGCACAGAGAATTAAAATGATTCTTAACTCACGTCCCTTAGCGGTAAAGGATATGGCAGGCAAGATCAAAGAGGCCGAAAAAGCCCTTTCCATCACCTTTGAAAGCAATCAGATCAACGCAATAAAAGCGGTCGCTGAAACGGGCATACTCATACTTACGGGCGGCCCCGGAACAGGTAAGACTACCACCCTGAACGCCGTCATCCGCGTCTTTGAAAGCGCGGGGCAAAAGGTTATGCTCGCCGCACCTACGGGCAGAGCGGCAAAGCGTATGACCGAGGTAACCGGCTGCGAGGCAAAGACGGTGCACCGTCTGCTTGAGGCCGAGTTTGACGACGAAGGCCGCTCGGTCTTCTGCCGAAATCAGCATCGACCCATCGAGTGCGACCTGCTCATCGTCGACGAAATGTCGATGGTGGATATCTTTCTGTTTTCCAATCTTATGAACGCCTTGCCCTTGGGTTGCCGCTTGCTTTTGGTGGGCGACTCCGATCAGCTTCCTTCGGTCGGCGCAGGAAACGTTTTGCGCGATATGATCGAGTCGGATGCGATACCTACCATCGCCCTGAAGACCGTATTCAGACAGGCCTTGCAAAGCGCTATCGTCACCAACGCACATAGGATAAACGCAGGCGAAATGCCTGAACTGGCGGTGCGCGACTCTGACTTTTTCTTCCTCAGCGTAGAGAACGCGAGCGAAGTGTCGGACAAGGTCATCGAGCTTGTGACCGAGCGTCTGCCCAAAGCCTATGGCTTTTCAACTATGTCCGACATCCAGATCCTCGCGCCGTCTCGCAAAATGGAGGCAGGCACCGCCGCCATAAACAACCGAATGCAAGCCTCGGTCAATCCTAAGTCGAAGGACAAGCGCGAGTTAGCCTTTCCCTCATTCACCCTGCGCCAAG
>JAZQID010000119.1:0-8699 GCA_045540915.1 Acutalibacteraceae bacterium | reverse complement strand
CTATCTGCGTCATCGGTCTTGACGATATCAAGCTGTCCCGTTTCACCCATGCGGACGAGACCTACAATTCCACCTCCCTGCCCGCCGATTTCCACGTCGACCACGCATTTGAGTGTTGCGGCGGAAGCGGCTGCTACTACGCAGGCCAGCAGATAATCGACGTTATCGAGCCGCAGGGTATGGTTATGCTTATGGGCGTTTCCGAAAAGGAAGTTCCCTACAACACCCGTATGGTGCTTGAGCGCGGACTGACCCTTATCGGATGCACCCGCTCCGACCGACCCGATTTCGAGGCGGTTGCGGAGTTCTTGCGCCATCCTGACATTGCCGAGCGTATCGGCCGCATCATTTCCGACGTTATCGAGGTCAAGAGCATCGAAGACATCTACAAGGCCTTCGATCAGGATATGACCAATCCCTTTAAGACGGTTCTGAAATGGAGCCTGTGAGGTAACAGTATGTTTAGAAGTTTTGCCGATGTCATCAGCACCAACGTCAAAAATGCTAAGCAGACCCTCAGTATGTCGGTCATCGAGCTGAAAAAGACCTATTCCAGCTCGACCCTCGGCATAGTCTGGGCCTTGATAAAGCCAACCCTTTTTGTGTTGGTATACTGGTTCGGTATCCAATTCGGTATCCGAGGCGGCAAGGGTGACGAGGGTGAGCCCTTCCTGCTTTGGCTGATTGCGGGCATATTGCCTTGGTTCTTCATCTCTGAGGCGCTCGTTCAGGTCGGCACAAGCATCAGGCGCCACCGCTACCTCGTTACAAAATCGGTCTTCCCCGTTTCCACCATCCCCACCTTTACCCAGCTGTCCCTATTTACCGTGCATCTGCTGTTGCTGGCCATCGCAACCGTCATCTTCGCCGTTACGGGACACCTGACCTTCGCCTTCGTGCAGATACTCTACGCGATGCTCTGCCTCTTTGCGCTGATGTGGGTGTGCGGAATACTTTTCTCCGCCCTCGTCGTCATCAGCCGCGACTTTGAATATCTGCTCAAGTCGGCCACACAGGTGCTGTTCTGGCTCTCTCCGATACTGTGGAGAGTTGACAGGATAGCCGATATCCCTTGGCTCTATTACCTCATCCGCATCAACCCTATCACCTACGTCATAGAGGTCTACCGCGACGCCTTTTTCGGTCGCTGGTGCTTCGTCAACACGGCTCAGATGGCATGCTTTTGGGTCGAGATAATCGTCGGCGCCCTCATCGCCTGCTTCATCTACAAGCGGATCGAGAGCGAGTTCGCCGACATTCTGTAAGGGAGGATGGATATGGATCACGCTGTAAAGATATCTCATTTGACCAAGCAGTACAAGCTCTATCGTTCACCTATGCGCCGAGTTACCGATGCGGTCTTCGGTTGTAAGTCATACAAGGAATTTACCGCCCTCGACGATATCTCTGTCGAGTTCCCCAAGGGCGAGGTCATTGGCATTCTCGGCAAGAACGGGTCGGGAAAATCCACCCTGCTTAAGATCATCACCGGTGTTACCCGCGCCACCTCGGGCGAGGTTGAGGTCAACGGCCGCATCGCCGCTATGCTCGAGCTGACGGCCGGCTTCGACCCCGAGCTTACCGGAATCGAGAACATCTACCTCAAGGCTCTGTCGATGGGCATCTCACGCGAGGATATCCGCTCGCGTATGGATGATATCGTTGCCTTCGCCGACATCGGCGACCACATCAACGACCCCGTCCGCACCTATTCAAGCGGTATGAAGTCCCGTTTGGGCTTTGCGGTGTCGGTCAACGTTGACCCCGATATTTTAGTGGTCGACGAGGTGCTTGCCGTCGGTGACGACATCTTCAAGCTCAAGTGCATCGAAAAGATGAAGCAGTTTCGTCAGATGGGCAAGACCATCCTTTTCGTCAGCCATTCACTCTTCACCGTCAAGGCCTTCTGCACCAAGGGTATGTGGATACGCGACGGAAAGATGATGGATTACGGTGACCTCGGTCCCGTTATGCGTAAGTACGAAAACTACCTCAAGGAAGAAAAGGCAAAGGCTATGAAGGTGCGGAAGACTACGGGCGACACCGCTCCGATGAGCAAGAAGGATATTCTGGCCATCCGCAACTTCCGTATGCTCAACGAGGCAGGCGAGGCCACCGACACATTCAAGTGCGGCGAGGACGTCACCGTTTGCTTTGATTACGAGGTCAAGCGGCCTATCGAGCAGCTCAACTTCGGCATCACCGTCAGGGACGCCGAAGAGCAGGAGATATTCCTCAGCGAGCGCCGCAACGAGCAACAGCGGCTTAACAGCGAGGTGGGCACCCACTCGCTTAAGATAACCCTACTAAAGCCCAACCTGCTCGACGGGCACTATCTGCTCTCGGGCGAGATATGGGACAGCAATTCCACCTTCTACGTCGGGTACGCCAACAAGCGACCCTTTACAATGGTCAGCGACGGCTATCGCGGAAGCGGTATCGTCAGGTTTGACTACGATTTCGAAAACAAATAAGCCTTTGGGGGTGAAACTATGGCCGAAAGCGAATTTCTTCCGCTTGTTATAACCGATATTATCAAATGGGAGCGCGTCCAGCTTATTTTTGCAGGACGCATCAGGAATTTTGACCCCGATAAGACGGTCTTCCGCCTTACCGACCTTGAAAACCAGCATTCCTGTGACCTTTGGGACGTGCAGATAAAGGACGACCGATTCCTTATCCGCGTCAATATTACGACTATTTACGGTGACCGCACCTTCCTGCCCGACGGCAATTGGAGTCTGGTTGCCTGCAACAAGGAAACGGGCGCCATCTTCCCGATGGAGTCGGGCGAGCATCTCTTCAGCGACGAGGGCTTTTCCGACCGTTTCGTGCTTGCCCCCAAGAACGAAAAGCTCGGCCGTTTTGCCCGCGAGTTCACCAAGGGCTCCTTTATAAGCTACACCATTATGCCCTGCGTCAACGACAGCGGCCATCTCTATCTTCAGGTGACCTACCTGCATCCGCAGGCACCCTCTGCTATGCGCAAGTGCATCAACCTGCTCAAAAAATGGACCCGACCCTTCATCAATTCGGTGCTCAGGGGCGGATTTTTCTCCGTCTTTTTCCTGACGGGACTTTTCTCGCGCCACAAGGGCAACCGCATCGTCTTCTGCTCCGATTCACGCGCTGAGCTTTCGGGAAATATGAAGGACGTCTACGACCGCTTGGTCGAGCGCGGATTGGACAAGCAGTTCCACATTGATTTTCTGCTAAAGGCGAGCGTCAAAGCGAGACGAGGAATAATCGACAAATTCCGCGCACCCCATCTGCTTGCACGCGCCGATATCGTTATCATCGACGACTTCAACCCCACCGTCAAGCAACTTAAATTCAAGCCGCAGGTCAAGGTGATTCAGCTTTGGCACGCATGCGGTGCCTTCAAGACGGTCGGCTTCTCCCGCACAGGCAAAAAGGGCGGTCCCTTCCTGACCAACGACAACCACCGCGTCTACACCCACGCCATCGCCAGTTCGTCCCACGTTGCGCGCTTCTACTGCGAGGCCTTCGGTATGCTGCCCGACAGCGTCTACCCGACGGGTGTTCCGCGCACCGATATGTTCTTCAACGATGAGTACAAATTGAATACAACCGCCGCATTATATGAGGCGCATCCCGAATTCAAAGGCAAAAAGGTCATCCTCTTTGCCCCCACCTTCCGCGGTAACGGCGCAAAATCGGGTCACTATCCCCTGCACAACCTCGATATGCAGGCCATCGCCGCATTGTGCCGCCGTACCGACTCGGTCTTTATTTTCAAAATGCATCCCTTTGTAAAGGACATCGTCTATATCCCCGAGAGCCTGTCCGACGTACTCTTTGACCTGAGCGCAGACAGGGAAATAAACGACCTGCTCTTTATCACCGATATGCTCATCACCGACTATTCGTCGGTCATCTACGAGGCATCGATACTTAATATTCCGATGCTTTTCTTCGCATACGACCTTGAGGAGTATATTTCGTCGCGCGATTTCTACGAGCCCTTTGAAAGCTTTGTCCCAGGCAAGATAGTGCGCTCCCTTGACGAACTTCTCTCTTCCATTGAGTCGGGCGACTTTGAACAGGAAAAGGTGGAGCCCTTCTGCAACCGCAACTTCGAGTTCCGCGACGGAGGGTCGACCGACCGCGTCATCGACTGGATAATTCTCGGCAACAAGCCCGACCTGAAATGAGGCGGATGGTATGAGTGACCGCATTTGCAGTGCCGCTTTCAGACGGTGCGCGCTGGTGCTCGGCACCGACGGCGAATTTTCGCCCGAGCTGCGACTTACAGGCTCGGTCGGTCAGGTCAAGCCGACCCTTTCGGCCGACGGCAAGGAGGCATCCTTTGACTTTGCGTCGGGGTTTAACTCTCGTCCTATCCCGAGCGGCGAATGGGTGGTTTCGGGCGCCATTTGCGACGACCTTTTTACAATCGATGCCGATTTTAGCGGCGACGGCACCTCCTATCAGGTTAAGGTGTGGGCCGAGAAGGGCAGTTTGCAGGTCAAGGTGGACTACGCTCCGCGTAAGGAGTCCTTTAAGGAGAGGGTGTCCGACCTTTTGATGCAGGGCATCTACCTGCTCGGCCGTGCGGCACGCTTTGGCCGCCCGCGCGTTATATTTACGAGCGAATCGCGCCGCGACCCGTCGGGTAATATGGCATTTGTCCTCGACGCCGCAAAAAAACTCGGTATCGACAACCGAGCACCCCTGATTTTTTCATTTAACAAGGGCGGCTCACGTGCCCTCTTCTACGCCCTGACCGCCTTCAAGCTGGGCAGGTGCGACACCGTCGTTATCGACGACTACTATCCGCTGATTTATCACCTGAAATTTACAAAAGGCACCCGCATATTCCAATTGTGGCACGCCTGCGGTGCCTACAAAACGACAGGCTACTCCCGTGCAGGCAAGCAGGGTGCGCCGAGAATCGACGGCAATTCCCATCGGTGCTACACCCACGCCATCGTCAGCTCCCCTGCCGTCAGGGCGCATTACGCCGAGGCCTTCGGCATCCCGACCGACAATATTTATGCGACAGGAGTGCCCCGTACCGACATTTTCTTTGACAGCGAATATGCCCAAAAGCAAAAGTCTGAGCTGCTTAAATTACTGCCTCAGGCGGCAGACAAGCAGATAATTCTCTTTGCCCCCACCTTCCGAGGTGACGGAAAGCAAAGCGCGCATTATCCAACTGAAGCCTTGGATCTCGGACGGCTTGCCGAGTTTTGCAGGCAGACGGGGCGCTTCGTTATATTCAAGATGCACCCCTTTGTCAAGGGCTTCTCGCTGCCCGAGGGGTACGAGGACGTCTTTGCCGATCTGCAGGATATGCGCGAGATAAACGACCTGCTCTTCTGCGCTGACCTGCTCATCACCGACTATTCGTCGGTGATATATGAGGCGGCTTTGCTTGACCTTGACATACTGCTCTACGTCTTCGACCTCGAGGAATATATCGCAAGCCGCGATTTCTATGAGCCGTTTGAGCGGTATGTTGCAGGCAAGGCGGTTGGCGATTTTGACGGGCTTATCGAGGCTCTGCGCGAGGGCGATTTCGATGCAAAAAGGCGAGCAGAATTTCGCAGGTACAGTATGGACAGTTGCGACTCTCACGCCTCCGAGCGTGTAGCACGAATGATATTCGGCGAATGATCTTCATCGGCAAAACGTGCCGCAAGGCCGTTTTAATAAATAGTAAAAAGGTGGTTTCCGAATGAAACGGAAGGATTATATCAGTTGGGACGAATATTTTATGGGGGTCTCCCTGCTCGCATCAAGGCGCAGTAAGGACCCCAACACTCAGGTCGGCGCCTGCATCGTCGACAGTAACAACATCATCATTTCCACAGGCTATAACGG
Source organism: Acutalibacteraceae bacterium (assembly GCA_045540915.1). Taxonomy (GTDB): domain Bacteria; phylum Bacillota; class Clostridia; order Oscillospirales; family Acutalibacteraceae; genus RGIG2206. The sequence continues at coordinate 2,852 of JAZQID010000119.1, read as the reverse complement.
CTTCCCCTACGGCTGCTCGGACGACAGCTATCCGTGGGAGCGCGAGGGCGAGGACACCAAGTACAACTACGTCGTACACGCCGAGCTAAACGCCATACTCAACGCAGGCGGACGCTCCCTCAAGGGTGCGCGCATCTACGTTGACCTCTTCCCCTGCAACGAATGTGCCAAAGCCATCATTCAAAGCGGTATCAAAGAGGTCATCTATCTCTACGACAAGTATGCCGACTCGCTGGCGACGATGGCTTCCAAGCGTATGCTTGAGTCGGCAGGGGTCAAGACCACCCAACTCGAAACCGCAGTCGATTCCATCGAACTTAGTTTTAATAAACAGTAAGGATTACATATAACAAAACAAGGGCACCTCGTAATGAGGTGCCCTTGTTTTGTTATACGATATTCAATAATTAGTCAGCAAAGCCCGACTCGACGAGGTCGACCAGACCGTTGACAGCGTCCTCTTCGTCAGCGCCGTCGGCAATGATCTTGATCTCAGCGCCGCCGACAATGCCAAGCGACAATACACCCAGCAAGCTCTTGGCGTTGATACGTCTCTCTTCCTTCTCGACCCAGATGGAAGACTTGTACTCATTTGCCTTCTGAATAAAGAAGGTTGCGGGACGAGCATGAAGACCTACCTTGTTCTGAACAGTAACACCTTTTACAAACATGTATAATCGCTCCTTCACTATGTGACTGGTTGAAACACTTTTCTATGCTAATATTATATCCCTCAACGGTCGTAAGGTCAACGAATTTCTTTCCGTTGGAAAAAAGTTCTATTTTGTCAACAAATCTGAATTTCCTACAACCGACAGGTTTGTGTAACTTTACTACATTTTCCCCGTCAATTTTTTGTCAATCAGCATCAACATTTTCAACATTTTTGTTCAATTTGTCTATCATTTTGCGCTCCGACGGAGTAAGCTCGGCCGTCTCAAGCATATCGGGGCGTTTGAGAGCCGTCTCACGCAGGGACATCTCGCGGCGCCATTTGGTTATATTTGCGTGGTGACCCGAAAGCAAGATATCGGGCACCGACTGCTCCCTCCACACAGGTGGGCGCGTATACTGCGGATACTCGAGCAGGCCGTTGAAGTGGCTCTCCTGCTCGAAGCATTCGTCGTCGCTGAGCACTCCCTTGACGGTGCGGCAGACGGTATCGACAAGCACCATAGCAGGCAGTTCTCCGCCCGTCAGGACGTAGTCGCCGATGGATATCTCCTCGTCAACGATGGCGTCAAGCACACGCTGGTCGACCCCTTCATAGTGGCCACACAGAATGGCAAATCCCTCCAGCTTGGAAAGTTCAAGGGCGCGCTGTTGGGTCAACTTTTTGCCCTTGGGAGACATATAGATAAGGTGGGGGCGGTAGCCGCGCTGCTTGCAGATGTCCTCAAAGCAGTCGTATATCGGCTGGGGGCCCATAACCATACCCATGCCCCCTCCGTATGGGTAGTCGTCGACCCGTCCGTGCTTATTTTCGGTATAGGGGCGGATGTCGGTGCATCTTACGTCAATAAGACCTGCCGCCTGCGCCCTGCCCATTATGCTCTCGCTGAGCACGCCTCGGCACATATCGGGAAAGAGGGTCATAATATCAATCTTCATCGTCAAACAACCCCTTCATCGCCCGAATCACGACCTTTTCCCCATCGACGTCAACGTCGATGACCACGTCGGGTATGGCAGGTATAAGCACCTCGCGCGACTCCTGCTTTATATGCCAGACGTCGTTGGCACCCGTCTTTGAAACATCGCAAACGGTGCCGTAGCAATGTCCGTCGTCGGCATCGAGAACGGCGCACCCTATCAGGTCCTGAATAAAATACGCGCCCTTTTCTATCCTTGCATCCTTGCGGTCGAGGTAGACCGTCTTGCCGCGAAGCCGCTCGGCAGAGGGGATATCGTCCACCCCCTTAACCTTTATAAGCACCAAGGTGCCGTGCACACGCGCGCTCATTACGTCGAGGACAGCCTTTCCCTCTTTGTCGAGGTAGAGGCGCTTTATCCCGCTCAGAAAATCGGGCGAATCGCACCAAGGATAGAGACGCATCTCGCCCCTTACTCCGTGGGTGCCGACTATCTCTCCCGTTTCAAGATAACGCTGTTTCATTCATCCATCATCCCTTCGGATCCTTCTGCCTCATCGGCAAATTCCGCTTCGTTTATCCCCAGCAGGCGCTCAGCCTCAGATGCAGGCAGAGTGTCCACCTTCTTTAGCCGCTTGCTGATCTGATAATTCCTGCTCTGCGCATCCTCGATGGCGCGGCCTGCCTCGTCGATCTTCCTTTTGGCTTTGCCGAGGACGTCGGTGAACTTCTCGTACTGCTGACGGGTTGCACTGAGCACCTTCCACACCTCAGAAGCCTGTCGGTCGAGCGCAAGGGTGCGAAATCCCACCTTGACGGTGGATAAAAATGCGGCTATCGTCGTGGGGCCGCAGATCATTACGCGGTACTTATTCTGTATATCCTCGCAGAGTCCCGGACGGCGCAAGACCTCGGCATAAAGCCCCTCGGTCGCCAAAAACAAAATGGCGAAATCGGTGGTGGTGGGAACGTCGATGTAAAGCTCCGATATCTTTCTCGCCTGTTGCCGAACGGTGCTTTCAAGCGCCTTGCAGGCTTCCTCAACAAGCTCAGGCTTGCCCTGTGCGGCGGCCTGCTGGATATGCTCGTAGGTGTCGAGTGGGAATTTTGAATCTATCGGCAGAAGGTGTCGCACCCCGTCCCCGTCTCGCGACGGGATAAGGACGGCATATTCGACCATTTCGCGATTGTTGCGAATGGATGCGTTTCGCACGAACTGGTCGGCGGTCAGAAACTGCTCAAGTATCTCGCCGAGCTGAA
>JAZQID010000118.1:0-1667 GCA_045540915.1 Acutalibacteraceae bacterium | reverse complement strand
CTCAAGGAGCTTGTTGACTTCCAGATCGACAACGGCACCGATGCTATCATCGCCGTTGGAACTACCGGCGAGGCGTCTACCCTTTCGGTTAAGGAGCATATGAGTGCCATCGAGGCAACCATTAAGTATGCCGACGGTCGTGTGCCCGTTATCGCAGGCACCGGAAGCAACGACACTATGTCAGCCATCGAGTATTCAAAAGAGGCCGCAAGAATGGGAGCCGACGGACTTCTCTCCATCACCCCCTACTACAACAAGACCTCTCAGGCAGGCCTGATCGCCCACTTCACCAAGATAGCCGACAACGTTGACTGCCCCATCATTCTATACAACGTTCCGTCCCGTACGGGCACCGCCTTCAAGAGCGAGACCTATGCCGTACTTGCCGATCACGAGAACATCGTTGGTATCAAAGAGGCTAATTCCAACCTCTCTATGATGGCTCACACCATCGCTCTTTGCGGTGACAAGGTGGATATCTATTCGGGTAACGATGACGAGGTGCTTCCCTGCTTGTCCTTGGGCGGCTCGGGCGTAATTTCGGTACTTTCTAACGTCGCTCCCCGTGCCGTTCACGATATGTGCTATGATTATTTTGAGGGCAGACTTGAGTCGGCCCGTCAGATCCAGTTGAAGTACGTTGACCTCATCGCCGCTCTTTTCAGCGACGTCAGCCCCATTCCCGTTAAAGAAGCAATGAATATGATGGGCATTGACGTCGGCGAGTGCCGTCTGCCCCTTGTTCGTATGAGCGATGAAGGCAGAAAGAACCTGATGAACGAGCTGCGCAAGGTGGAACTTATCTAATTTTCTGCGGTGGGTTTCTTTGCCCACTTTAGAAGGATGTGTTGATTTTGGTTAATATCATTTTAAGCGGTTGTTGCGGTAAAATGGGCCGTGTTATACGTGATTGCGTTGATAAGCGTGATGACTGCAGGATAGTTGCAGGGGTCGACCTTGTCAGCGATCCTCAGGCCGACTTCCCTATTGTTTCAAGTTTTTGCGACATCGAAACCAACGCCGATGTAATTATCGATTTCAGCCACCCCTCTGCACTTGACAGCCTGCTTGAATATGCTGAAAAAACAGGTGCTGCGGTCGTTCTGGCAACCACAGGTTATTCCGAGGAACAGGTTGCAAAGATCCACGAATATGCGAAGCGTATCCCCCTCTTCTTTACGTTTAATATGTCGCTCGGCATCAATCTGATGGTTGAACTTGTCAAGAAAGCGACCTGCATTCTTTCAGACGGATTTGACATTGAAGTCGTCGAGGCACATCATAACCAAAAGGTCGACGCCCCGAGCGGAACTGCAATAATGCTGACCAACGCAATTCAAAGCGCCTTGAATGAAGATTACAACATTGTCTATGACAGGCATTCAACCAGAAACAAGAGAGATGCCAAGGAAATCGGTGTCCATTCAATTCGCGGCGGCACCATCGTCGGTGAGCACTCGGTTATTTTTGCAGGACATGATGAGATATTCAAGCTCTCACATTCTGCAGGTTCAAAGGAGATATTTGCCGTAGGCTCGTTAAAGGCCGCGTTGTTTATCGTCGGGAAGCCCGTCGGTCTCTATTCAATGAGTGATATGATGCTTTAATAGTTAAGATAAAAGAGTCGGCAAAGCCGGCTCTTTTATCTTAATTTGACACTAACTTCG
>JAZQID010000117.1:0-3025 GCA_045540915.1 Acutalibacteraceae bacterium | reverse complement strand
GAGAGGGACTCGAACCCCCGACCCTCTGCTTAGAAGGCAGATGCTCTATCCAGCTGAGCTATCGAGACATTTAGACGACTTGACCATTATAATATCTTACCTAAATTTTGTCAAGCCATTTTATAAATTATCAGCTACTGCGCAAGGTATCTATCGGCTGCAGGCGAGCCGCCATACAGGACGGAATGAGTCCAAACACCGCAGAAAGCACCGTAACCGCTACCGCTACCGCTACAACGCGAACCCCGCCGTACTCGATGACGTTACCCGTCAAATTCAGCACAAGACAAAATAACAGATTGAACACAACACCCAATGCAGTACCTATCCAGGCTATGCCAACCGCTTCGACGACGTATTCAAGCAAAATATCAAGTCGCGATGCTCCGAGGGACTTCTTTAGCCCTATTTCCTTATAATTATTCTTAATGTGGATCCAGGTGATGACCAGCATATTAAAGGCCGCAACAATTATCGACACTCCCGTAATCAACGACAAAACGGTCGTGACAGTATTGAACACCCCGTCCAACTGCTTACGCTGTGCTGTAAGGTCGACCGAGGTGTATCCCTTTTCGGTGACCTTTTCATTCAACAGGCGCAAAAATCGGTCGGAGTCGTCCTTCCCCACCTGATAGGAGGTGACATAGCTTGTGCCCATAATTTGCTCGGCGACCGTGTTGGGAATGTAGATGGTCTCGCCCAGCACGTCGGCAAGCTTATCCATATAGCCGCTGCTGTATATACCTACGATGCGAAATGGCTCGGTTATGCCGTTGACGGTCAGCTGAAGCATATTGCCGATGCAGGAAGTATCGGGCGACAGCTTGTCAGCCAGCGTCTTGCCTATGACGCAGACTCTGTCGGCACTTTCAACGTTTTCAAGGGTCAAAAATCTTCCCTTCGACACCTTCAGCGAATAGAATTGCCGTGCGTTTTGGTCGACTCCCGAAACGGTATAGACCGTCTCGTCCACCACCGTCGTCATACTTGAAAAGGGCATCGCGAGGGTGTTGCTCTCGGACGCAACCGAACGGACAAGTTCAGCGGCGTTTACTGACGAAAGGTTGGAAAAGCTCACCTCAACGCCGTTGAATATCACTCGGTCAAGTTCCTTATCTATTGAAGAAAAGGCCATCTCCGACAGTGTGCCCACCGACAACACCGAGGCAACCGACAGTGCGACACCGATCGAATAGAGCAGGTAGCGGCGAAAATTTACACGAAGCGAGCGCGAGAATATCAGCAGTGCCTTTCTCATTCCTCGACCTCCGAGATGGATTTGAAGACCTGACTTCCCTCTTCAATTCCCTCAACGGCATACCCGTCGTTGCAGGCGATTGCAGAGGTCAGGTCGACCCGTTTTCCGTCACTTAGATAGACGTAGTACCCACTCTTATCAAACCCAACCGATGTAAAAGGCAGGATTATCCCCTTTTCTTCAGAAGCTGAATGGATCATAGCCTTCGCACTCATACCCGGAAGAAGCCCATCGACGTTTTCGGGCAGGTCGATGCGAACGGGGTAATATATGGCCATTCCGCTCTGCTGGGGAATCGAAAGGCGTCTGCCGACCGTCGCCTGACAGTCAGCATTACCAAATCCATCACCGCTTACGGTGACAGGGTCGCCCGTTTTAACGGCAGCTATGTCCTTTTCATTGACGAGCACGCTCAGCGAAAGGGAGTCGGTCTTGGTTATAACGCAAAGGGGACTTTTTCCGTCGGAGCGGGTGCCGTTTGGCTGAATTTCGGAGACGATTCCACCGCAGTTTGCAGTTATGTCGGTTGTCGCACCCTGCTGAACCACAGTAAAGAGCATGTCTCCCTCATTGACGCTTTCACCCACCTCGACATTTACCGATTGGATAACGCTACCCTTTTCTACGACTACAAAATCGCTCTCCGACACCGATATCGTTCCGTAGCCTATGATATCCCTCGTATATTCCTTTGAGGTTGCTTTTACGGTTTCGTGTTCTGTTTGATTGCATCCGCATAAAATCATAATCAACAAGGCCGACATTATCGCCATAACATATTTCATCTCTTATCACCAAGACTATTTTTAACAAAGAGGTCAAAAATAATCCTGCCTGAACATATATATTATCAAAGTCGAATTTTGAGGGTGATAAGATGAAATTATGGGTGAGAATTTTCTCGTTAGTCTTAGCGATGTGCTTATTCACTACATATGCGCTTGCCGACGATATGTTTGAGATGAGCAGTATCGTTACCGAGCATTACACCGAAGATATTCTTGGCAATTTTGAAGAAGACGCGGGTAGTAATTCAGTTGATGCCGGCGTAGCGGCTGATTTTTCGTCGATCAAGGCAAAATCGCTTATCCTGATGGATCAGGATTCGGGGACAGTTATGTACGAGACTAATGCTGACGAGCGGCTTGCACCTGCTTCGATCACAAAAATAATGTCTCTTTTGCTCTTTATGGAGGCGCTCGACGAAGGCAAACTCCGGCTTGACAGTCAGGTGTCCTGCAGTGAGCACGCCGCATCTATGGGCGGCTCGCAGATATGGCTTGAGCCGAATGAAACGATGACGGTGCACGAACTGCTCAAGGCGGTGGCCATAGGTTCGGCAAACGATGCAACGGTAGCACTTGCTGAGGCAGTTGCAGGCAGCGAGGAAAATTTTGTCGGTATGATGAATGAAAAGGCAAAAGAGCTGGGTATGGTCAACACAAATTTTGCCAACTGCTCGGGACTCGACGCAGAAAATCACTACACCTCTGCGCGCGACATCGCCCTGATGTCGCAGGCGCTTATGAAGCATCACGAGATATACGATTACACGACCGTATGGATGGACACCCTCAGAAACGGTGCAACTCAGCTGGTCAACACCAACAAGCTGGTCAGGTTTTACGACGGGGCAACCGGACTTAAAACAGGTACCACCGACGACGCAGGCTGCTGCCTTTCTGCAACAGCTACACGCGACGGACTCAACCTGATAGCAGTTGTGCTTGGATGCCCGTCAAGCAACGACCGTTTTTCAGCGGC
>JAZQID010000116.1:0-2112 GCA_045540915.1 Acutalibacteraceae bacterium | reverse complement strand
GCAAGGATGGCGGGGATGCCGCAACGGGTGTGCAACAGTCCCGTAACGAGTCCTGCGAGGGCGCCGACGATAAAGGCAACCAGCAGCGCGACCCACGGGTTTGCGAAGAACTCGTTAGTGCTACGTATAAGCATTACGCAGACGGCACCGCCTGTTGCGAGGGAGCCGTCAACCGTCAGGTCGGCAACGTCCAGCACGCGATAGGTCAGGTATACGCCGATGGCCATCAGGCCCCATATCAATCCCTGTGCTACGGCACCCGGCAGGGTGTTAAGCAGGGAAAGCAGAAAATTCATTCTTTAATTCACCTCAAAGAGTTGTTAAATACTAAGCCTTAGTTAAGCTTCTCGTAGCCGTCGGGGATCTCGGTGATGCCAAGCTTATTGCAGACATCCTCGTTATACATCTTGGTTACCTCGGGGGCAAACTGAACGGGCATCTCGGAGATGTCAGCCTCACCCTTAAGGATCTTGGCGGCCATCTTACCGGTGGTGTAGCCAAGGTCATAGTAGTCGATGGAAAGGGTGGCAACTCCGCAGCCGTTACAGATGCCCGATCCACCTGCGATGACAGGCTTCTTCTCAGGCAGAACAACGTTGGCAATAGCCTCCTTGTTGCTGGCGGCGGTGTTGTCGGTGGGGATGTAGATAACGTCAGATTCCTTGCAAGCGTTCTGGGTAACGGAGGTTACGTCGTTGCTGTCGGTGAAGGTAAAGTTCTTGCAGGTGTAGCCGAGCTTCTTGAGCTCGGTGGTCATAACGTCAGCCTGATACTGGCTGTTAGCCTCGGCAGAGCAGTAAAGAATACCGACCGTCTTTGCATCGGGGAACCATTCCTTTACCATAGCGGCCTGATCCTTCAAAGGAGCAAGGTCGGAGGTGCCCGAAACGTTGCCGCCTACGGTGCCGGTCCAATCCTCGATCTCGAGGGCAGATGCGTAGTCGGTGACAGAGGTGCCCAGAATCGGAATGTCAGCGGTAGCGGACTTTGCGGCCTGCAGGGGTGCAGTTGCGTTGGCAAGGATGAGGTCAACGTTCTTGGAAACGAAGCCGTTGATGATGGTGCCGCAGTTGACCGACTCGCCCGAAGCGTTCTGCTCGTCAAAGGTGACCTTGTCGCCGAACTCCTCAACAAGAGCGTCCTTGAAGCCCTTGGTAGCGGCGTCGAGCGCCTCGTGCTGAACCAGCTGGCAGATACCGATGGTGTAGGTGCCGCTTGCCTTAATGTCGCAGGCTGCAAACATACCTACGATGAGGCAAAGGACGGCAACAATGCTTAAAATTCTTTTCATAGTTTTTTCCTCCCAGAAATTATTAAAAGCATCCGCCGCACCTTTTTCTTCAAAAACTGCGGCAGATACCGAATGTCCGTTTTCACCGTTTTATCCCGAAAACGATTTAACGATGTAAAACTTCGATGTGTTAAAGTATAAACCTTTTTTGCCCCCCTGTCAAGAGCATTTTTAATATTTTTACAACGGCAAGGGTGAAGATTTCAATTTTTTGGGCATACTGTTTCTATACTATGGAAAGGGGTAACTATCTGATGAAAAAATACAACTGCAAAGTGTGCAACGAAGCCTTTGAGATTGCCGACGAGCATGAGCCCGTATGTCCCAAGTGCAGTGCGTCGGGTGACAAGGTGTCGCTCATCGCCGACACCAAGCTCAACAAATACGCAGGCACCCAGACCGAGAAGAACCTCGAGGCTGCCTATGCAGGCGAATCTCAGGCACGCAACAAGTACACCTACTTCGCCGCCAAGGCCAAAAAAGAGGGCTTTGAGCAGATCGCGGCTCTTTTTTTGGAGACGGCCGACAACGAAAAGGAGCACGCTGAGCTGTGGCTCAAGGAGTTAAACGGCATCGGCTCGACGGCAAGCAATCTGTCGGCGGCGGCCGACGGTGAAAACTACGAGTGGACCGATATGTACGCCACCTTTGCCAAGACGGCCGAGGAAGAGGGCTTCAAGGAACTTGCTCAGCGCTTCCGTATGGTTGCCGACATCGAAAAGCACCACGAGGAACGCTTCCGCGCCCTGCTGAAAAACGTCGAGACCCGTCAGGTGTTCGAAAGAAGCGAGGTCAAGGTGTGGGAATGCCGCAACTGCGGT
>JAZQID010000115.1:0-12733 GCA_045540915.1 Acutalibacteraceae bacterium | reverse complement strand
ATCTGCGCGACCCCTTTATCAACCGATATTCCGTGCAGTACAAGGGAAAACTCAACGTCGAAGCTATGAACGAAGCCGCTCAGAGCTTTGTCGGAAAGCACGATTTCTCCGCCTTTTGTGCTTCGGGGTCGGAGGTAGAGGACCGTGTTCGCACCGTCTATGAGATGAAGGTCGAACGCATCGGCAATGAGGTCTACGTTACGGTTTCGGCCGACGGATTTCTTTATAATATGGTACGCATTATGGTCGGTACTCTGCTCGAAGTATCTGAGGGCAAGCTCTCTGCCGAGGATATAAAAATTGCCCTCAAAACAGGAAAGAGGGAACTGGCAGGTCGTACAGCCGCCGCAAAGGGACTGTGTCTAGACCGAGTGTTTTATGATGAGGAGTTGATGTAATGGCTTTCAAAAAGAAAAATCGGCGTGTCAAGATCCATCAAAAGCAAGATCCCAAGGCCGCCCCTGCCGCCAAAAACATCGAAATGGCTCCCAACACCAAAAAGCGCCGCCGCACAATGAAGGAGGAGGCAAAGCCCCAAAAACGAAAGGCCGAGCCGAAACCGCAGACAAAATTCAAGGTGGTCAAGGGTACCGCCAAACAGCGCAAAATGGCCAACATACGCTCTCGTATTTTTACAGGCTTTATCGCACTTTTAGTTGCGGCAGTCCTGCTCATTCAGATCCTATCACCAACAGGGTTCTTTGAGTGGTCGCAAAACTGCATTTCCCTGATAGGAAGCGGCAGTTTTCCCGTAACCCTTAACGATGACTCGGTCTGCGGACTATATACCTACGCGAGCCGTTCATACGTCCTGACCGATGCCTATATGTATGCCTACAATTCATCGGGCAAGGAGGTCACCTCGGTTCAACACGGATACCTTTCGCCCGTGCTTGATGTGTCTGCGGCTCGCACCCTGCTTTATGACAGGGGTAACCACAAGTTGCGTGTCGATAATCTGGGCAATAATATAGCTGACGTTGAATTTGAACAAGAGATACTTACCGCCGACATTTCCGACTGTGGATATACCGCTGTCGCCCTTAACGACGCTGAGTATGCTACCACCGTTACCGTCTATGACAGGAGATTTAACCCTGTCTTCAAAAGCTCCTTCACAAGTGAAACGGTCAGCTGTGTCAAACTCAGTCCTAACGGTAAAAACCTCTGTATTGTCAGGATAGGCTCGGACAACGGCACTTTTGTATCAAAGATATGTATCTACGATGTCAAATCGGGCAACAAAATAACCGAAGAAAAGGTAAACGGCAGTATGATCGTTACCGCTGCCTGCATTAAAAACAGGCTCTATTTGACCTCAGCCGATACCGCACTTAGTATGAAGTGGGACGGCGGCGAGCGCATTTCCTACGAATATTCGAACATTTCCTTTGTCACCGGTGAAGGCGGAAAGCACCTGCTTATTGCCTACAACTCCGACTCGGGAAAGGATGTGTCGGTCGCCCTTCTGAATAAAGATGGAGCAGAGGAAGCAAAACTCACCCTTAACTCAGGCTTCTCGCAGATAAAGATCGGAAAAGAAAAGATATACACGCTTAACAATAACGTTGTTGAGGTATTCGGTCTTGACGGAGAATTCATTGAGTCCTTCGAGATAGGATATGATTACACCTATCTTGCTCCGAGAGGTAAGGGCTTGATGACCACCTCCGATATGAAGCTTGTTTATTACGAATAATTCTTGCATAGATTATTTAGTGTAGGAGTGTGAGAATATGAGTTTGATATTAGACCTTGTTGTGTTGGCGCTGATAGTTTTCGGTATCGTAATGGGTATAAAACGCGGATTTGTCCGTACGGCAATTGAACTTGTCGGATACGTCTTTGTCCTTTTGATCGCCACCTATGTTGCAATGCCTCTTTCCGAAGCAGTCTATGACGGCGTTTTCAGGCAGAGCATCGAGCAATCGGTCGCCGAATCGGTAAGCGAATCTGCAACAAGCAGCGTGGACCCGTCGATCGACGCGGTGTTCGAAAAGATGCCCGACGGCATACTTCAACTGCTTGACCGATACGACATAACTGCCGACTCGGTAAAGGATGCCCTCGACACACAGGCTGATAACACGTCTCAGGCCCTTTCGGTGCATATAGCTGATGCCCTCGCACCCCCTATACAGTCACTTATCAGGCTTGTTTTCGTTGCGTTGATGTTTATGATCGGCATATTTGCCGTTCGTCTGCTTGCAAAACTTTGCAATTCGGTTGCAAAGGCTTTACCCTTGGTCGGAAAGCTGAATTCGGTCCTTGGCGGAGTCGCAGGCGGACTTAAGGGCGTCGCAATTGCCTTTTTCGTCGCCAATCTTATATTCTTGCTTATCGGTCTGACAAGCGAAGGGCTGTTCGGCATTACCCAGAATGATATTGAAAAGACCACCTTGTTTGTTCGTTTGTGTACATTGATGTAGACGAGTTAAAAAATGGAGAAGTTTATATGAAAAAGATCTTTACAATTCCAAACATTCTTTCGATCATACGCATAATTATGATTCCCATTGTCGTTGCCGCCTATTTTAAGGGCAATTATATGCTGACCATTATTTTGCTCGTGGCGTCGGGATTGACCGACGTGGTAGACGGATTTATCGCGCGCAAATTTAATATGATAACCGACGTGGGCAAGATACTTGACCCCATCGCCGATAAACTGACCCAGTTTACCGTTATCGTCTGTCTCGCGTGGCATCACGCAATACTGATTCCCGTTGCCGCCGTCATATTTGCGAAGGAGCTGCTCACCCTTATCGGCGCAGTCCTCTTCGTAAAGCAGGGCAACGCGACTCCTTACGCGCGTTGGTGGGGCAAGATGACCACCGTTATCCTCTATGCAACGATGGTGCTTTTCGTCATCAGCGAGTTGACCAACGTCATACCCGATGTTGTGCTTATAACCGCTATGTCGATAACAGTGGCCTGTTTGGTGTTTTCATTCTTCAATTACCTCGTCGTTTATTTTGACGGCAACAAAAAACGCCCTGAAACTTCTGAGAAATGTGAGTAGGATCCTATGATGAAACTGTGTTTTAAGTGTAAGACCCGTCCTGCCGTTGTGTTTGTCACGCGCGTGGAGGGAGAAAAATCCAACCTTGAGGGATATTGCATCCAATGTGCGAAGGACCTTGGTATCAAGCCTGTCAACGATATGCTTGAGAAGATGAATATTCCACTTGAGGATATCGAGGCGATGACCCAGCAACTTATGACCGAGATGGGCGATGTCGGCGAGATGGATCTCGACGGTATGGAGCCGGGCGGCGCGCAGGCCTTCCCGTTTTTGCAGAACCTGTTCGGCACTATGGGGGAGGCACCCTCTCAGGAAGATGGAAAGGAAAAGAAATCCTCGTCCAAGAAGAACCCCAAGGAGAAAAAGAACAAATACCTGTCCACCTATTGCACCAACCTGACCGAAAGGGCGAAAAAGGGCGAGCTTGACAACATTATCGGCAGAGACCGCGAGCTTGGCAGAGTGGTGCAGATACTATCCCGACGTAGTAAGAACAACCCCTGCCTTATTGGTGAACCCGGTGTTGGTAAGACTGCTATTGCCGAGGGACTTGCCTTGCGAATTGTGTCGGGCGAGGTTCCTGCCCGTCTGGCCGAGAAGCAGGTATATCTGCTTGACCTGACCGCCCTTGTTGCAGGAACTCAGTTCAGAGGTCAGTTTGAAAGCCGAGTAAAAGGTCTTATTGACGAGGTCAAGCAGGCAGGGAACGTCATCCTCTTCATTGACGAAGTGCATAATATGGTCGGCGCAGGTGATTCTGCCGAAGGCTCAATGAACGCCGCAAACATACTTAAGCCTGCACTTTCTCGCGGAGAAATTCAGGTCATTGGCGCGACCACCTTTAAGGAGTACCGCAAATATATCGAGAAGGATGCCGCTCTTGAGCGCCGATTCCAGCCGGTTGTCATTGAGGAGCCCTCTATCGAGCAGGCTACCACCGTTTTGCTTGGTGTAAAGGGCTATTACGAGCGTTATCACAGCGTCACCGTCAGCGAGAAGATCGCACGACTATCGGTTGCTCTGTCCGAGCGCTATATCAACGACAGATTTCTTCCCGACAAGGCCATCGACCTGCTTGATGAAGCCTGTGCGGCCGCAAGCCTGCGCAACAAGTCGATAGATGAACTTGTCAAGGCGAACAAGCGTCTGGCCGACCTGAAGATCCGTGAGGACGAACTTTCAAGCGAGGTCGACAACGTCGACTATGAAAAGATTGCAAACGTCCGCTCAGAAATTGCCAAGGTTACCCAGACGGTCAACGAGCTTGGTGAAAAGGCGGCTGCTGAAAATGCTGTTACCGAGGACGATCTCGCCCTTGTTATCGAACTTTGGACGGGTATTCCTGCTTCTAAAATAAAGGAGAGCAACCTGACCCGTCTCAATTCTCTTGAGGAGAAGATAAAGGCCAAGATAATCGGACAGGACACCGCAGTTGAGGAACTGTGCACAGCGGTTCGCCGCTCAAGAGTGCAGATCTCACCCCGTCGCCGACCTGCATCATTTATATTTGTCGGCCCGACCGGTGTCGGCAAGACTGAGCTTGTAAAGGTTTTGGCTAATGAACTGTTCGACTCGCCTGAGACCTTGATCCGACTTGATATGTCTGAGTTTATGGAGAAGCACTCGGTGTCGAGGATAATCGGTGCCCCTCCCGGATACGTCGGCTATGACGAGGCTGGCCAGCTCACCGAAAAGGTACGTCGCAAGCCCTATTCGGTGCTCCTGTTTGACGAGATCGAAAAGGCGCATCCCGATATCCTTAATATACTTTTGCAGATTCTCGATGATGGACGCATCACCGATGCGCAGGGAAGAACGGTCAACTTTGAGAACACTGTCATCGTTATGACCAGCAACGCCGGAAGTGCTCAGTCGGGCGGTTCGATGGGCTTTGCCAAGACTGACGCTGACCTCAATCGCGAGCGTGTTATGAAGGCGCTTGAGGATTTTCTGAGACCTGAGTTTTTGGGTCGAGTCGACGAGGTGGTCATATTTGCGCCCCTTGGCGCCGATTCACTCAAACGCATCGCAGGCCTTATGCTCGACGAGATCAAGCCGGTGCTTGAGGAGAAGGGTATTCGCTTTGAGTACACCTCTAAGGTGTGCGACTTGCTGGCCGAGCTTGCAGGGAATGGAAAGCGCGGTGCGCGAGACCTTCGTCGCGTAGTTCGCAAGCAGGTCGAGGACAAAATTGCGTCTATTTTGGTGGAAGATGTCGAGGAGCAGTTGGTCGGCATCAGCGCAACCGTAAAGGACGAAAAAATTGTACTGAAAAAGGTATAATTTTGTTAATTTACTCTTGACATAGCGGCAAGTGTTGTGATACAATGACCCTTGTCGCAATATGCGGGTGTAGTTCAATGGTAGAATGTCAGCCTTCCAAGCTGAACACGTGGGTTCGATTCCCATCACCCGCTCCATGTAAAAAACCTCTTTTGTCTACCGGACAAAAGAGGTTTTTTTGAGTGATGCGTTCCTTCGGAACGAGATGCGCACTCTGTGCGTGATGCAGGCTTCACCTGTGATGTACGCCTTCGGCGCGTGGGCAGAATGCATCGCATCACCTATCACAGCGCAGCTGCATCACTTATCATAAATTTGCAAACGAGCTTGATTTGTGATACAATATTAAAAAGTGAGGTGTGTATTATGTCCGAATCGAAACTTAGGGAACTTTCTATGGAATTCTCTGTTGATATTGTTGAGTTGGTAAAGTATCTGAAATCAATCAAAGAATCCATCATCTCCAATCAAATCGGCAGAAGTGGTACAAGCATTGGTGCCAATATCCACGAAGCGCAGTACGCACAAGGCAAAAAAGACTTTATTTCCAAGCTTGAAATCGCCTTAAAAGAAGCAAGCGAAACAGGGTATTGGCTTGAACTCTTGTATAGAACAAAATATATTGATGAGCAAATGTTCAAGGTCCTTTCATCCAAATGCACTTCCTTAAGAGCTATGTTAATTGCATCCTGCCGAACCGCAAAGGAGAATACGAAATGATTGGACCAATCGTTACGGTAACTGTTGACAGACCGCTTGGAAGTTATCATTCTGAGCATCCGAATATACATTATCCTATAAACTATGGCTATATTAAAGGGACTATGGCACCAGATGGCGAAGAAGAGGATGCTTATGTTTTAGGTGTGACTGAGCCAGTTTCTGAGTTTACCGGAAGAATTATTGCAATTATAAACCGTGAAAATGATATTGAGCACAAATGGGTGGTTGCACCCGAAGGTATGACTTTCACACTGAAAGAGATTGCAGAATTAACATATTTCCAAGAACAGTATTTCAAGTCAAAAATCTCCTTGCTATATAAACAGCTTTAATCTGGTGTGCTTTTGGTTGCTTTTACCTCTGTTCTGCTCCGTTTGGTTACTCTTTCGCGTTGTAAAAAGCCTGACTTGTCTATCGGACAAATCAGGCTTTTTACAATAATATCCATTCCTACTCAATTACTGCGCCTTTATACTCCCGATAAAAGCCGTTGTATATCTCATTCATATTTTCGAGATTCTCAAAATCTCTCGGCTGAATTAAGCAGGTCGATTTCTCAAATTTATACACATCGGCCGTTTCAAGCATATCGGCAACGAAGTAACTGCATACATATCGATTCTTTCTTGAAAAGGGTATACCCAACATCCTTGGCAATATTCCAAGCATATCGTAGCTGTAATCATCTTGACATTCGAGCATACCGTCAATAGTGGTCTTCAGTCGATCATATTGCTCGTCAGTTACCTCCAACTCAAATATCCTGCACACCGTCTTGTCAAAACAACTGAAAAAGGCGCCATCCTTGCGCTCAGCGGTAAATCCGCCGTTAAGTATCGAATGCACCTTTCTGCGCCCGAAGCTGTAAATAACGTCGCAGTTCTTCTCAAGCGCAAGACCGACGTGACTGTACGGATAGCCTGTAAAGACCTTAATTAACTTGGAGGGCAGGGTATGGCTGTGCATCTGCAATAAATAAATGCTTTTCATATTACTCCTCCAAATATTTTATAGTTTTAATAATTATACCATAAAAATCGACATAAATCTACCTATTTATTTCTTATTTGTAAAAATGAAAAAGTCTGTCTCATATTCATTGACTTTCGCACTTTTATGTGCTACAATGTGACCTATAATATTTTTAAGGGAAGTGACGGAATAATGCTGGATAAGAAGCTTCGCGTTCTGATCGTCGGATTGGGTCTTATAGGTGGAAGTTACGCACGCAGGCTTACTTCGATGGGTTATACCGTCACTGCCATTGATACCGATAGCGAGTCGGTCGACTATGCACTTAGAGAAGGTATAGTGGTTGCCGCAGATGCCGAGGTTGATCCTGCTATTGTCGGAGAGGCTGACATCATCGTTTTCGCCCTTTATCCGCAGAAATTTATCGAGTGGATAAAGGAATATCAGCACCTGATATCACAGGGCTGCATCATCACCGACGTAACTGGGGTCAAATCCTGCGTTGTCGGTGAGATACAAGGCCTACTTCGCTCCGATCTTGAATTCATCGCCGCGCACCCAATGGCAGGCCGCGAGGTCAGCGGAGTACAAAACAGCCGCTCAGACCTCTTTGAAGGCGCCAACTACATCGTTGTCCCGACCGAAAGGAACACCCCTGCCGCTATTGAAGTCTGCCGTCAGCTTGGCGAGACCCTCGGTTTTGCAAATATCTCTGTGCTGTCACCTGAGGAGCACGACGATATCATCGGCTTTGTCTCTCAGCTGACCCATTGTATCGCCGTCAGCCTTATGACCTGCAGTGACTGTGCCCATCTGGTCGACTACACAGGCGACTCGTTCCGCGACCTTACGAGGATCGCGCGGATAAATGACAAGATGTGGAGTGAACTGTTTTTGCTCAACCGTCCCTCTCTGCTTCGCCAGATGGAAGTGTTTATGGATGAGTTTAGGAATATGTACGATCTGCTCGAATCGGGGGACCGAGAGGGCCTGCGCGAGAAGATGCGCCTGTCCACCGAGCGAAGAATGTGGTTTGATAAAAAATAGGAGTGAGACCCCGTTATGAATATGCTTTTTGAACGAAAATTGGCGACCCCCGACGAGATACGCGAAATGTATCCCCTTGATGCCGACCTGTCACAGATAGTTGCCGATCGCGCTGACGAGATACGCAGGATTTTTTGCGGCGAGTCGGATAAATTTTTGCTTATAATCGGCCCCTGCTCCGCCGACAACGAGGACAGCGTCATCGACTATATTTCCCGTCTGCGTAGGGTGCAGGACGAGGTCGCTGACAAGATATTTATGATTCCCCGAATCTACACCAACAAGCCGCGCACTACGGGCGACGGTTACAAGGGTATGCTCCATCAGCCTGACCCCGACCAAAAGCCCGATATGCTAAAGGGTATCATCACTATCCGCGAGATGCACATCAGAGCCCTTCGCGAGACGGGATTTTCCTGCGCTGACGAGATGCTTTATCCCGAAAACCACGACTATCTCGACGACGTCCTTGCCTACGTTGCCGTTGGCGCGAGAAGTGTTGAAAATCA
Source organism: Acutalibacteraceae bacterium (assembly GCA_045540915.1). Classification (GTDB taxonomy): domain Bacteria; phylum Bacillota; class Clostridia; order Oscillospirales; family Acutalibacteraceae; genus RGIG2206. The sequence goes on along the minus strand of JAZQID010000115.1, from coordinate 4,174 downwards.
GCAGCACCGCCTTGTCGCAAGCGGATTGGATATGCCGGTCGGTATGAAAAATCCCACGAGCGGCGACATTTCGGTAATGATGAATTCGATCACCGCCGCACAGCATCAGCATACCTTCCTGTACAGAGGCTGGGAATCGGTCTCCCACGGAAATCCGCTTGCCCACGCAATACTCCGCGGAAGCGTCAACAAGCACGGACAGACCCTTGCAAATTATCACTATGAGGATCTGATGAATCTCAGCGCGGCATATGCTGAGCGCAACCTTATGAACCCATCGGTCATCATCGACACAAACCATGCCAACTCGGGCAAAAATCCCTTTGAACAGCCTCGAATTGCCAAGGAAATACTGCACTCCCGCGCCCTGAGCGACTCGGTCAAGAAACTGGTCAAGGGCTTTATGATCGAAAGCTACATCGAGGACGGCGCGCAGAAGATAGGTGAAGGCATATACGGAAAGTCGATCACCGACGCCTGCTTGGGCTGGGACAAGACCGAACGCCTGATTTTCGATATCGCCGACAGACTGTGATTATTTTCCCTTGTGCAATAGGGCGGAATGTGATAGAATACTTATCGAACTTAATTAAGGATGTGTTTGTATGAAACGAGTCATAGCGATGTTTCTTTGCGTTATTATGATAGTCGGTTGCTTTGCCGGATGCGGCACTAAGGCGGGAAAGGATAACGGCATCCATCACGCTGAAATAGTGATAAAGGGCTACGGCACGGTTGAACTTGAACTTTATTCCGATATTGCACCCATAACTGTCGAAAACTTCATCACCCTTTCCAAAGCCGGCTTTTATGACGGCCTGACCTTCCATAGAGTCGTGCAGGGCTTCGTGCTTCAGGGCGGCGACCCTGAGGGAACCGGCTTTGGCGGCTCGGCAAATAATATCAAGGGCGAATTTACGGCCAACGGTGTCGAAAACGACCTCAGCCATACCCGAGGCGTAATTTCTATGGCTCGCGGCGGCTATGACTACAACAGTGCGTCAAGCCAGTTCTTCATCGTCCTCTCCGATGACTATACCTCGAGCCTTGATGGCCTTTACGCAGGTTTTGGCAAGGTGACTAAGGGTATGGATATCGTCGACAAGGTCTGCGCTGACCTTGAAAATGCTCAGACCGATTCAATGGGCGGCCTTGTGGCAGAAGACCAGCCTGTAATTGAAAAGATCACAATAATCGACTAAATCAAAAGACCGCCTCTGCTTAGCGCAGGGACGGTCTTTTGTGACACCTGAGAACTATTTGTTCTCTCGCCAAATGGGGAAGAAGCTGTAGCGCAGGGAATTAACTATCCGCTTTTTCGCCGCACTTAAATGACGCGAAACGGTCGACTTGTTCAATTTCAGGAACTCGGCTGCCTGAGTGACGGTTTTCTCCTCAAAAAAGCAGAGGTTAAAAACTGTCCGTTGACGGTCGGTAAGTTCGCGTTCGGCAACCTGCCTGATTGCAGTAAGAAGGGCTGTGGCACGATCAAGTGTGGGATTGATGGTTGGTGCCTTTGCGGAGTAGAAGATGCTCTCCGCGATGCTTTCAAGATTACGAGCTAACTTTAGCATTGGATGATATGCCCTCCTTGTAGTAATTTAGCAAATAGATGCCTGTGCGGTGGCTTTCCATAGCCATTGTGTAAAGGGTGGATACCCTGCGGGACAGGTCACACATCTGCCGCCCACGCAAACCTTTCATTTTTGCGGTAAGTTCGTCGATGCGTCCCCTTAAGACCTTTTCCTGAATGAGATACTCTTCTCCAAGCTGTGCAAGTGTCATATTTGATCCTCCTTAGGCTTTGCGCGGTGAAAACCGTCCAAACTCTACGGGGAGAGGGTCTGGGTGAAGTTATTTCACGCACGCTTTTTTAATTTTGACATCTTCCGGCGGCGCTTGGGAATACCCACTTTCCGATGTCAATTTAATTATATCAGGCAGGGTGGTGCATAAATGGTACACTTGTCGGTTTTTGTCAAATAAATTTACATAAAAGGTTAAGTTGTGCTTAAAAATGGTTTTGATCAGCAAATGTAATATTTACCAGAAACATCACCATATATTGTGTCGAAAATAAAAAAATTTGAGTATATATGTTTACATTTTGTATTAACCTGTGTTATACTTAAAGAAATATAAGCAGATTCAGGCGGAGGTCCTATGAACAGAGATTATAAATCGTCCGACAACAATCTTGTCGCAGGCAGAAACGCGGTCAACGAACTTTTGGCATCGGGTCGCGAGATAGATCAGATCATCGTTGAAAAGGGAAAGAGGGAAGGCAGCCTTTCGGTCATTCTTGCGAAGGCGGCTGCACGCGGCATACCTATTAAGGATGTGGCGCGAGAGAAGCTGAACGCCCTTTGCCCCCAGACCAACCATCAGGGCATTGCCGCCTATGCCGCAATGGTCGAGTACTGTTCGGTGTCCGATATTCTTGACCTCGCAGCTGAGAAGGGTGAGGCGCCGTTTGTTGTTGTCTGTGATGAGATCGAGGATCCGCATAACCTTGGCGCCATAATCCGTACGGCTGAATGTTGCGGAGTTCACGGGGTGATAATCCCAAAGCGTCGCTCCTGCGGAATAAACTTTGCAGTAAGCAAGGCGGCCTGCGGCGCACTTGAATATATGAAGATAGCGCGTGTGACCAACCTTGCCGCCGCCATTGACGAGCTGAAGGAGTCAGGTGTCTGGGTCTACGCCGCCGATATGGACGGAGTCGATTGCGAGAAGCAGGACTTTTCGGGGCCTGCCGCCCTCGTCGTTGGCTCGGAGGGTCGCGGAGTCGGCCGACTTGTTAAGGAAAAGTGCGATGTCATCGTGTCCCTGCCAATGCGCGGACGGATCACCTCGCTTAATGCCTCTGTTGCGGCAGGTGTCCTGCTTTACAGGATACTGCGCGACCGTTAAACTTGTATTTTATTAGGGAGTGTTTGCTGTGAAGAAGAAAAAATCCGATAGCAGAGAACTCAGTTTTGATTTTGATACCCCGTTAGCGCCCGAACCGAAGCCCACCGTATCAGCAAAGAGCGTGGGATTTCAGACCGAGATTCCTGATGCTGAGCAGTACAGATGGGGACGCTCTCCTTCTGTGCAGAGGGTCAACGTTCTTACCGCCGACGAGGTAATGGGCAGAGGTAAGAGACCGCCTGCCGATCCTGTTGTTAAGGAGTCGGTACCTGTTGAGAAAGATATACCTATGACTCAGGCCAAGCCTAACGTGAAGGCTGAGGAGAAGCTATCTCCTGCAGCGAGGATGGTGCTTCACTTGATGCAGGACAACGAATCGGTCATAGAAGCGCCTGCAAGGAGCATCGATACGCCTGCTGAGCAGCCTGTCATACCCTCGGTTTCATTCCCTGAAGGCAGTAAACAGGTGGCAAAGGCAGTTGAGCGCCGCGTTGTGCCGGAGTTTTCTGATCTTGATGATGAAAAGGAAGAAACGCCTGCAACCGAGCCTGTCAAGGTTGCCGAGGCTAAAACTATCTCCTTCAACTTTGATGAGAAGGCAGAAAAACCTGAGCCTGTAAACGAAGAGGAACCCAAGGTCGAAGAAAACGCCGTAGAGCAGGGCTTCAACCTTGCGAGGAAGGCCTTTGTCGATTCCTTTGAACTTGATAACGAGCAACTTAACGAGGCGGCTCAGCCAGAAATCACCGAGGTTGCCGAGATTTTGGAAAAAACGGCAGTCTTTTCGTCGGTTGCCGTCGAATCTGCGCCGCAGACCGATTCTGCAACCAAAAGCATCGACTTCGATTTTGACTTTGATCTGCCCTCTGACATAGCTGATGATGAAGAAGCAGAAGATGAGGTAGAAACTATTGAAGACTACCGTTCGGTCGAGGACGCTGACGCTATCTATACCGACTTTATGCGCCGAAAGACAAGGCTTGTCTTCAGAAGTGCCTTTACCGCTGTTCTTGCGGCTCTGCTTCTGATCCTAACCTTTGTCAAGGACGTCGTTCCTTTCGGCCAACCTGTTTTCTTTACGGTTATGACCGTCCTGCTCGGACTGGGTGCTTTGGTAAATTTCAGTATTTTCAGTTCTGTCGTTTCCTTGATAAAAGGCAAATTCGATGCCGACTTTGCACCGATGTTTGCACTGGTTGCATCTATTGCGCAGTCGGTCGTGGTCGGCCTTACCAATGCCGACGGCATCAAATCGACCTCT
>JAZQID010000114.1:0-22768 GCA_045540915.1 Acutalibacteraceae bacterium | reverse complement strand
TTTATTCGTGTCATTAAGTTCAAACTACCCAGAAAAAGAAAAGACAAGTCGAAAGACTTGTCTTTTCTTTTAATGAAATTCGCCTTTCGGCGAGTGAAATAGCTTCGCTATGAAATATTTGCTTTGCAAATGTTAAGGGCGAATTTCATTTCACTTTCTGCGTAGCAGTAAATTTCACAATGACCGCAGGTCATTATTTCACAATCGGCGTAATCCGAATATTTCACTAACTCTTGCCCCCACCGCTAATATATTTAAAATCAGATAAAAGAATATTAAATTTTGACAAATGATGTTTCTTGTACGGTAAGGAGATATATGCTATACTACACTTAAAGGTCGGTGATTGTATGAACAGGAAAAGGTGCCCGTGGTGCGGAAAAATAATTGATAAGAAAAAGGACTCTATATCTTTGAATGATGTGGTGGGCAGCCCATCTGTGCCATTAATGCTCCGTCAAGCAAATTGCGGTCATTGCCGCAATAAATATGGCCAAGTTCCTGTTCTTTCATATATGTTAAAAATAGCTGTAATAGTTATTCTACTGCTTATTGTAGCTTTTGTTTTTCAATCCGGTTTTCTTTTTGTGATTGCATTTGTTCCTATCTTTTTCACTGTTTTGATGCCGTATTCTAAACTGGATGATAGAGGAAAACCTCGCGGGATAAACACAGATGCAGTATGTGAATTCGCAATAATTGAAAAACACGGTATAATCAAGCGCGACGAGTTGTATTTTTTAGATGCTTGCTTTGATAATTTCGAACCGTTTTCTATTGCAGCACCTATTCAGGTTTATCGCGTTTCAAAGAAGGATGACACGATAACGGGCGAGTTTTTATATATGCATGAAAGAAATTATGACTATATAACAAATGACAGCTGTCAGCTTTACGATACAGAAATGAATTTAATTGCAAAGATAAAATTTAGAGGCACAGAGGAACATAGGGATGATTCTGTGTGCTGAGGAGCTAAAAAGAAAACGGTCGGATTTCCGACCGTTTTCTGTTATACCTTGCGCCTCCGCCGCTTTTATGCTACAATACACCCAAGGCGGTGATCGTATGAGCAATATTGCACTTGTTGATTCCAATTTTAAGGTTGAATCTCAAATAAAAGAGAATGACATTCGCTTTTACGATGTCAATCAGGCGCCGTTTAAGATTTACGGTGTGTTTTATGATTCGGGCAAGTTCAGAAGGCTTCCTGAAAGCGTATCCAAAACTGTGAGCGAGGGTGTTCACGTCTTGCACTCTCGTACTTCCGGCGGAAGAGTCCGCTTTAAGACCGACAGCCCGTATATTGCCATTAATGCCAAAATGCCCAGCGTCAGCAAGATGTCTCTCTTTGCCTTAACCGGTTCTACGGGATTTGATCTATACGTTCGTGACGAAACCGACAAATATGCCGGAACCTTTATACCTCCCCTTACCATTAAAGACAGCTACGAAAGCATTGTATATTTCAACTCTTCGCAAATGCGTGAAATCACGATCAATTTTCCGCTGTATAGCGATGTTAGTGAATTGTATATCGGCCTGCGCGACGGCGCGTTGGTGGGTGAGCCAAAGCCCTATAAAACAGAGAAGCCTATTGTTTATTACGGTTCTTCCATAACGCAGGGCGGATGCGCTTCGAGGCCCGGAAATTGTTATCAAAGTATTATATCGCGTCGATTGGACGCTGACTTCATTAATCTTGGCTTTTCGGGAAATGCCAAAGGTGAGCCTGAGATTGCAGAATATATCCGTGATCTTGATATGTCGGTGTTTGTGTATGATTATGACCACAACGCTCCGACTGCAGAGCATTTGAGAAACACTCACGAAAGAATGTATCGCACCATTCGTGATGCAAACCCCGATTTGCCGATCGTGATGATGTCCAGACCGAAGTTGTGTTTAACAGACGACGAAAAGTTGCGCTTCGACATCATCAAGAAAACATATGAGGATGCAAAAGCTGCCGGCGACGCAAACGTTTACTTTATCGGCGGTGACACGCTTATGGCATTGGCGAAAGATGACGGCACGGTTGATGGCTGTCACCCGAACGATTTGGGCTTTGCTTCTATGGCGAAAGCAGTTGGTGACCTTTTGGAAAAATTAATATAATCAATTCGGTTTGTAATAAAAAAGCCTCGCCTTTTAACATCACGATGCTGGTTTTCATAGAACAAGATTAATAATTAAGAGGCGTTGTACCACACCGTCGATATGCTAAAACAAACGCAGGCGGTTTGCCTATGTCCCATAATGTAGAACACTCGGTTTTTCCTTGATTTACAGTTGCGGTTAAGCTATAATCAAAACAACTAAATTAACAACGGGTGAAGAAATGAATATTTATTTTGTTCGTCACGGGCATCCCGACTATAATTGCGATTGTCTGACCGAGCTGGGTCATCGTCAAGCGGAAGCTGCCGCGCTGCGTCTGAGGGACAGCGGCATAGAGCGTGTGTTTTCGTCGTCAAAAGGGCGAGCCATTCAAACTGCAGAGTACACGGCAAAATAATTAGGACTTGAGGTTATCCCTTGCGATTTTATGAGAGAGATCGACTGGGGGCGGCTTGGGGACGAGCCTATTTTGGCAAACGGCAATCCTTGGAAGATCGTAGAAATCTTCGCCTCGATGGGAAAAACTATTTGCGATGCAGATTGGCGAATTCACGAGCCTTTTTGCCGGAGCAAACTGATCAATAGCACACAGACCGTAATTACGGGAATCGATGTGTGGCTTGAGGAGCTCGGCTACAGAAGAGAGGGAGAGTATTATCGAGTCGTAGGTGAGAACACCGACAGAACGGTTGCGATGTTCGGTCACGGAGGATCATTTACTGCGGCGCTGTCTCATTTGTTCAATATTTCTTTTCTTCAAATGTGCGGAATGCTGCATATGGATTTTACCGGTGTCGCCGTTGTAAGATTGCCTGATAAGCAGGGAGAACTTGTGCACCCAAGCCTGATCTCCACCGATGCAAATCATATAATCGGTCTCGAAACCGAAAACGTATACGGTATGTAAAAGCTTGCCTCCAACCCAAATGTGTTGGGGTAAGATCCGAATTTACTGTTTGTATTTTAGTTGAATATTACACCCCCGAATGCGAAAGCGTTCGGGGTTTTACTTTTTCACTCTTAACTCTTCACTTTTCACTAAAAACTTTTTGAACGGGATTTTTGGAAGTAAGAAGTAAAAGGCAATAAACTTGAGTGACGATTTAAATTAGCTGTCGGAGATAGAAAACGCGTTAAAAACGCGTTAAAAAGCGCTCATTTTCAAAAAGCAAGCATTACTTGACAATATTCCAAACATATTTTATGGCTTTTTGACATGGCAAATGATATAATACATGGAAAAGGAGTGGTTATATGTTAGGTGATAACATTAGAAACTATCGCAAAGCGAATAATATGTCACAGGATGAATTAGCAGAGAAACTACACGTGACAAGACAAAGCGTTAGTTTGTGGGAAACAGGACAGACGCAGCCATCCTTGGATAGCATCGTTGCAATGGCTAAATTGTTTAATGTTTCTGCAGATGTATTATTAACGGATGACAAGCCAGAGGCAACGGATGTGGATGAGGAAGTTGCTGCCGCATCGGATTGTGATACCAAAAATAAGAGAAGCGCTTTTTTAATTGTTTTGTTGGGAGTTTTTGTTGTTGCCGTTATTGCGATAGTGATTGCATTGTTATGGGCTCCTGATGATAATGATATCAAGACCGGAAATACGGGCACGGTTGCGTCTGTAAGTTCTACGCCGAAGTCTGATTCAACTTTTTCTACGGAATCTAATACGACTGTTTATAACGAAACGGAAAATGCTGACGGTTCAAATACAGGCGGTGCATCACAGGTCACGAGTATAAATAGCGGTGTTTCATCCAAAAACGAGCCTATTAATACAAGCAAACCTTCTTCGTCCGGAACTACACAAAATAATTCTTCAAAAAACAATACACAAACATCATCTAATAGCACTGTATCAAACAATATAACTTCAAATAATCTTGATAACGGTGTTTTGAAAAAGGCGTCAGCCCAGAAAATGGACGTGCCCGAAAACATGAAGTTATTGGGTACAGACGATGCAAAAGAAGAAAACAACTCTGCAACCATTAAAGCAACGGTTGTTTTATATCAGCTTGACGGTGATGTAGTTAGCTGGAAAACCGAAAATGATTTAATATATGCTATAACATCGGGAAATAACCGTTTGGTTGTTATAGATTCGAAAACCATGACGGCAGTTTATAACGTTTCACTTGCAGGAACGCCTGCAGAGATTAATCTTATTGGTGATAAGATTTATATTTCATTGCCTGACTTATGCAGAATTGACGTTTTTTCAAAATCAAGCCTTGCCAAAACGTCTTCACTCTATTTTGAACATGAGGTTTCGTCTTTTTGTATTGACGGCGATTATATTTATTATTCCGAGCATGACCAGCACTGTGCTGTATACAAAAAGAATATGACCACAAAGGCTTTGACACAAATTCTTCCTGACAGGGGCTTTTCTTTTCATGAACCCAAATTATATTTGAATAAGCAAGATAACATTTTATATATTGGCGAAACCGGCAGCACCGGAAACACAATATTTTATTATGACGCAACAACTTTACAGCTCAAGAGCTTCTTCAGAAAGAACGACTATGGAATAATGAATCATACTAAGGATATTTTCCATATAGGAAATGAAATCTTTTGGGGTAATTATAGGCTGTCTGATACAAATGCAAAAGAAATAATAGGCAGATATGGCGAAGCGGATTATGGCAGCGTTAATTTCGCATCAGAAGAATTAGTATCAACTTTTGAGGGTATCTTTTTGACAGATACTCATGAATGTATTGTAAACTATTTTGATGCAGGCTTTAAGTTTGAATATATACTTGTAACCAAATCAAATAATGTTTTCTTTAGAGCAAGAAGTATTGACAGAAATATAATAATAGGGGTTAACTTTAGTGTGCAATAAGTAAGAGATAGCAAGAATGATTCTTTTACTGCTTCTATGCTATAACACACTTAAGGTGGTGATGTTATGAAAAAGTTGTCAATCGTTTTTCTTTGTTTGGCGATTATCTTTTCTTTTTCTGCTTGTACTGTCAATGTTGAGTTTAAGTTTACGGAGCCCAAAAACAAAGCTGTTGTGTCAAGCAAAGCTGAGTTTACGGAAACCGAAAACAAAGCCGTTTTGTCAAGTAACAGCACGGAATATACGTGTGTACCTTTAAGAAAAAATACCTTTTAATGCCATTGAAAGAATTTCTGAAGATGACGGATTTTTGACCTTGCATATTGATAAATCAAAATAGATGCGATTTCGATTTTGCGAATTTTTGCGAGAAAAAAACATCATTTGTTTTCGGGATTTACAGTAGAGAAACAAGATGTTATTAAATCAAAATTGGAAAAACATATTGAAATTGGTAAGAATTGAAGAGAATCCTCGGTTTTCGGTCAGTTCTTTTTCGGACACGAGAGACAAAACATCCCGAATGCGAAAGCGTTCGGGGGTTTTTTGCCTGCGAAAGATGTTGAAAGTTACTGAATTTTTTGTTATTATTATAATGAAACGGGGAGGCAAGGCATATGAACAAAAGGCTTACGGTGAAAAATGAATTCGGTAAGGTCGTTTATTGTGTTTTGTCGGGCGCGGAGCCCTACGAGAAGCAGTTGATGGAGGTCTTGTCACTGCATCAGGGCTGTGGCTTCGCGGTTGATTTCAATACCGATCATATAAAGGTCAAGGATTATTACACGAATGAAACGGTCGGAACCTTTGAAGTATTATCCTTTGTTGATACTAAGGAAAAGATTGTTTTGAATTGGTTGGAATAGTATAGACAGGTATCCGATAACAGTCGGAGAGGATAGTTTGTTTATTGTGAGAGCCCTTGGCCGACGATATAAATTAACAAGCAAAAAACGGACACGACGCGTCATTGCGTTATGTCCGTTTTTTTACAATTAGCAGGAAAATATAGGTCATATTGTATAAAAATATAAAAAAACACCAATTATTTTCGTAGTGAGTTGATAATTATCAAGATTTTTTTATAGAATTATTTGAGATTCTTTAATATAATTAAGTCAAACAGAGACGTAAAGGTCTGCTGTGCGAACCGGTCTGATGGAGGGGTGTGTTTATGAAAAGGGCTGCAACTTCAACACGGTTTTTCAGAGTTAAGGAAGAAGCGGGGCAAAATCCGTATTGCGGAATTATGAGCTTCCAACATTTTCGCGGTGAGGAGCTTTATTCGGACATTGTTGTAAAACCCGAAAACAATATGTGTGAGACCGAGGATGTAGAATGCTATCCTATACCCGATTATGTTGAGCAAAACGGCAGAGCGCAGGGATATTATCCTGATAACACGATTGCATATATACGTGTTCTTTGGAAGGATTTCGAGGTTGAACGCGGTGTATACAATTACAAATTTATAGAGGATATAATCGAAAAAGCACGTTCTCATTCGCAATCTGTGATATTCCGCCTGATGCCTCACAGCACACGCGCGAGGGATGATGTCCCCGAATGGCTCAAGGGTATGATCGAATGCCCTGAAAGGCCTGATGGAAAGCGCGTCAAGGATTCGCCGACCGATCCTATGTTCATCGACCTCTTTTGCGAGGCAATCGAAAGGATCGGTGAGCGGTTTGACAACGACCCGACCTTCGATGCTATCGACATCTGCTTGCCGGGCGCGTGGGGAGAAGGGCATAAGCTTGAGCTTTACAGCGATGCTCAGATATTGAAGCTATTCGATACATACCTGAACAGCTTTAAGCATACACAGCTTGTTTCTCAATGCCATCGCACCGAGTTTTTGCATTACGCAAAGAAGAGGACCGACATCGGCTGGCGTGCCGACGGTCTGGGCGACCCGTCGCTGACAAACGGCAGGTATGTTGAAAGTATCGCTCAGATAAGCGATTTTTGGGAGACCGCGCCCGTTTCCTTCGAGTCGTATTGGTGGATGTCTGAATGGAAACGAATAGGCTGGCCCATCGACGAATTGATAGATAAAACTCTTGAATGGCACATTACATCCTTTAATCCGAAATCTATCCCGATTCCGTACGAATGGGAGCCAAAGGTAAAGTATTGGCTGTCCAAAATGGGATATCATTACTCCATCGACAGCTTTTCTTGTCCCGACGAGGCCAACCGTGGCGACGAGATCGAAACGGTGCTGAAGGTGGAGAATATAGGCGTTGCGCCTTCTTATCATAGCATTCCCTTGTTTATCAGGCTTAAAGGGGAAGGCGAGTTTAACTATCGGACCGAGATCGACATAAAGAAATGGATGCCGGGCAAGCACACCGAAAGGATCTGCTTTGAACTGCCCGAATCCCTGCCGAGCGGCAAATACTCCATCGATATCTGCATATACGATGAGAATGTAAAGAATGTTTATTTTGCGACCGACGCTGAGTATCAAGACGGTTGGTACAGTGTTGGAGAGATATATGTAAATTAAGCAGCAGGAAGAACGATCAGGGTAACGAATTGATTACAGCAAGAGAGGTGGCCCCTTTGAAACACGAGATAATCAACATAGATGTTGGCTACGGACACGGCGTGTCAAATTCCGGCAGTGCGGCGACTATGTCGGTCTATCTGGCGGACAATGCCGACTCGGTTGGCTCAGATAAGAAAAGACCGACGGTCATAATATGTCCCGGTGGAGCCTACGGAAGTATCTCTGACCGCGAAGCAGAGCCGGTCGTGCTGAAGTTTTTGGCCGAGGATTGCAATGCAATAGTGCTTCGATACAGTGTAGCCCCTACACGATTTCCGGTCGCCTTGTTCCAGTTGTCATATGCGGTGGCATTGGCTCGAGAAAATTCTGACAAATGGAGCGTAGATCCCGACAGGATAGTGGTGTGCGGATTTGAGGCCGGCGGTCATCTTGCCGCTTCCTTCTCGACCCATTGGAACAAGGGATTTGTAAGATCCTTCTTCGGATATGACAACGGAGAGAATAAGCCTAACGGTATGATACTGTGCTGTCCCGTTGTAACCATCGGTGAGTTTGGGCACAAGAAGTCGTTTGCCAACCTTTTGGGCAAGGATGCCGATGACGAGATGAGAGCGCTTGTTTGCGTAGAGAAGAATATCAGTTCAAAAACACCACCTGCATTTATATGGCACGCCTTTGACGACAGATCGGTCAACATCAAGAATTCGCTTTTGCTGGCCGACGCCCTGTCCGACAACAATATACCTACCGAGCTTCACATCCATCCCAACGGCGCCGGTACGCCTACAGATGAAAACGAGGTTGCAAGCAACGATGCACAGGCGTGGATAGATACGGCGATACGCTGGCTGAAAAATCTGTAATCGTTTTTGGAGCACCTTATGTTTATAAACATTTTGGATTGCGGGGCAAGACCTGACGGAGAATTTGACAACACCGACTTGATACAGGCAACGGTCGAACACCTTCGCGAAGGCGGGGGCACGGTATATTTCCCTGCGGGAGTATATGCTATGGGTTCGGTACGGTTATATTCAAATATAACCGTATATATTGAATCAGGGGCGGTTATATCGGCGGTCGGTGACACCGATAGGTACCCCGTTATAGAGGAAGGGGAGGTCGCAGGTTTTGTCCGCGGAACACGGCGATGAATATTTTACGCTGTGGACTCAAGCAATATCTGCATCAAGGGTGAAGGCACAGTTGACGGAAACGGCCGGAATTGGTGGCGTGAGGGCGAATCGGATACCAAGCGTCCCAGAACCATCCAGTTTATCAATTGCGACAGAGTGACCGTAAGGGATATAAGTATAAATAATTCTCCTTGCTGGACTATCAATCCTATATGCTGTACCAATGTTAATATCGATAATGTTACCATCAACAATCCTTATGACGCACCAAATACTGATGGAATCAACCCTGAGAGTTGTAAGGACGTTCGCATCTCAAACTGCTACATAAACGTGGGCGATGACTGCTTGACCGTCAAATCGGGTCTGGAGACCGACATTCTGCAAAAACAGCGTCCCTGTGAGAACATCACGGTAACCAACTGTGTCTTTGCTCACGGACACGGCGGAATAGTTATCGGTAGCGAAATGTCGGGCGGGGTAAAAAATGTTACCGTCAGCAACTGTGTCTTTCAAAATACCGACAGAGGTATTCGTATCAAGACCCGCAGAAAACGCGGAGGAGTAGTTGAAGACATTGTTGTAAACAATATTATAATGGACGGCGTAATCGCAGGAATAACCGCAAACGGTTATTACGAATGTGGTGCCGATCCCAATGATGTCCAATTGTTTTCTCAGGAACCTGCCCAAATAACCGACGGTACGCCGATAATCAAGAATATCATAATATCAAATGTAATAATGAAGAATGTTTCGGCTGCAGGAGTTTATCTATACGGACTCAGCGAAATGCCGATAACAAACGTAAAATTGATCAACGTTGACATTTCTTTTGCGCCCGACTCAAAGGCGCAAAGGAGTGTTATGTCACCGAGGATAAAGCCGTCTCACCGTGAGGGCGTTTATCTTAGAAACACGAGGTCGGTCAGCCTTTACGCTTGCAGTATAAGAGATGCCTTGCAGGAGTATGTGTTATATAATGCGACCGCCACCTGTATAGACGGGCATCAGCCCTCTTAACCGAACTTCATTACTTTCAAATTGATGAAATCATACTGTAAGGAGGAAAGAAGATGCAAAAAAGGTTTGATATCGGAGCCATCGATACCGAAGCCAACATAAGTTCGGAAAATGTATGTGTTGTCAATCACGTCAAAGAAGACACACCCAAAAGTATGACTGTGATGCATCATCATCCTTATTACGAGCTGTACCTGATCGTATCGGGACAGAGGAAGTATTTCTTCAACGACAAGATACTTATACTTAACCCTGCAAACGCGATACTTATCAAGCCCAACGAGCCGCACAAGGCGATACCGTCAAAAAATATTGCCTATGAGCGTTACGCGGTCTATGTAGAAGCCGCCTTTATGTCAAAGTTGCTCAAGTATAACTCGGGCATAAAGCAGTTGTTCAAAAAGGGTGTTATCTCGTTGACCGAGGAATCCTTTGAAGAGATAATCAGAATCGTCAAATGCATAGACGCGGAGACCAAGAATCAGTCCGAACTTCATCAAAACTCTATCAGGAACCATCTGGAAAGAATTATGCTGAATATGTCCTTTGAAAAGAACAGGACTCAGGCGGAGAAGATACAGATGAAGAATGACGTTCGGCTTCAGGCGGCGCTTGACTACATCACGGCCAATTATAATAAAAAGATAACGCTTGAGGAATGTGCCAAGAAGAGCTTTATGAGCAAGTCGAATTTCACAAGGGTGTTTCATAAGGTGCTCGGCATCAACCTCAAGGAGTATATCAATACGCTGCGGGTCAAGAAGGCGACTCAGCTTCTGGTCGAGACCGATATGTCGATATCGGAGATAGCCTACGAGATCGGTTACGACAGCCTGAGCCATTTCGGTATGATATTCAAGGGTATGATGGGTGCCCCGCCCAAAGAATATCGCAAACAAAACAAGCAACAGACCAAGACATAATATCTATTACGGTTATCATTGGCCTGAAAAGCAGGCTTATATAATATAGTTCAGGTCAGAGGAAGGGCCCCTGACAAAACAAAATCGGAGGAGAATAAATTATGAAGAAAAAATATGTGTTTGCGGGCGCAAGTTCAAGAGCGGCCTATATGTTTATTAAACCTATGAGCGCAGAGCTCAGCGATTATTGTGAACTTGCGGGTATTTATGATATAAATATCGGCAGAGCACAGTATCTGGGCGATAAGTTCAACATTAAGGTGTTCGATGATTTTGAGACTATGATCAAAGAGACCAAGCCGGATTACGTTTTGGTTACCACCGTCGACGTTTTCCACAGCGATTACATAATCAAGGCGCTTGAAATGGGCTGTGACGTCATCACCGAGAAACCGATGACCATCGACCCCGAGCGTTGCAACGCAATACTCAAGGCAGAGAAGGAGACCGGCCATAAGGTCACCGTAACCTTCAATTACAGATATGCTCCCTTTATGACCAAGATCAAGGAACTGGTCAAGTCAGGAGCCATCGGCGACGTGTTCAGCGTTCATTTTGAGTGGATGCTCGATCGCAATATGGATATTCTCGCCCACGGAACCAGCTATTTCCGCCGTTGGAACGCTCGCATTGAGAAGAGCGGCGGACTCTTCGTCCACAAGGCGACCCATCACTTCGACCTTATCAACTGGTGGATCGATCAGGAGCCGGTTGAGGTATTCGCGTTCGGCGACCTGAAGCGTTACGGCAGGGTCGGCTCCGAAAAATATGCCAACGGCATCAAGGGCGAGAACTGCAGAAACTGCGAGCACGCCGATAAGTGCGAATTCTACTACAAGCTGCCTCAGGGCGAAGTTGAGCTTTATGCCAACAACGAGAAGTACGACGGATACTATAAGGACGGCTGTGTCTTTGCCGATGACATCAACATCTACGACACTATGACCGCAAACGTCCGTTACAACGGCGGTGCTCTGCTCTCCTACAGCCTTAACGCAACCTGCGCTTACGAGGGCTGGAGGATGTCCATCAACGGCAGCAAGGGCAGACTGGAGGCATATATGCCCGAATCGGGAATTGCGAAGTTGACAAATGAGTCCATTAAGGTGTATGATTTGAATAACAGCGTTACCGAATACACCGTTGGCAAGGATCCCAAGGATTCCCATTACGGCGGAGACTCCAAGCTGAGAAAGAACCTGTTCGTCGGTAACGACTCCGATCCGCTCGGACATTCTGCAGGTACCCGTGCAGGTGCAAACTCTATCATCATCGGCGCCGCGGCCAACATTTCCATCAAGGAGCACAGACCTGTTCTTATCTCCGAGATACTTACCGAGCTTTAATTGAACTTTAACGGCAAAGGGCCTTGCGGGAGGAAACTTCCGTAAGCTCTTTGCCTTAGTGTTCTTTAGAAAGATGAAACAACTTAAGGAGAGGTAACTATGAGATTTATGACGGAAGATTTTTTGCTGAAGACCAAAACCGCAAGAAAGCTCTATCACAACTACGCCGCTCAGCTGCCTATCATTGACTACCACTGCCATATCAATCCGCAGGAGATATATGAGGATCGCAAATTTGAGGATATAACTCAGATTTGGCTTGGGGGCGACCATTACAAATGGCGCCTGATAAGAAGCAACGGCATCAACGAGGACGAGATAACGGGGGATGCCGAGCCCATCGTCAAGTTCAGGCGTTTTGCGGCTATGCTGTCGAAGGCTATCGGCAATCCGATGTATCATTGGACACACCTTGAGTTGAAGAAGTATTTCGGCTACAACGGAGTTCTCAATGAGGAGACCGCCGATGAAGTATACGCCCTTTGCAACAATAAACTTAAGGAAGACGGTATGTCGGTAAGGAGCATCATTAAAAAGTCGAATGTCAAGATGATTGGCACTACCGATGACCCTGTTGACTCGCTTGAGTGGCATAAAAAGCTATTGGAGGACAAGGATTTTGACGTGGTGGTCGCACCGTCCTTCCGTCCCGACAAGGCGGTGAATATTGAAAAGGTCGGCTTTGCTGAGTATATCGGCAAGCTTTCTGCCGTCTCGGGTATCGATATAAAAACCGCCGATGATGTCAAGCGCGCTCTCACCAACCGCCTTGACTATTTCTGTGAGCTTGGTTGCCGCGCCACCGACCACGGCCTTGACTATGTCGTTTATTCTCCCGCAACCGATGCCGAGGTGGAGGCAATATTCGTCTGCGCGATGTCGGGTCAGACTGTGTCGCAGGAGGATGCCGATAAATACAAAACTGCGATACTGCTCCACTTGGGCCGCGAGTATGCCAAGCGTGGCATCGTTATGCAGCTTCATTACGGCGCACAGCGCAACACCAACACCAATATGTTTAAGCGGCTCGGCGCCGACACCGGCTTTGACTGCATCTCAACGAGAAATTGCGGCGAGCAGATCACAGGCTTGCTTAATGCGCTTGAGGTCGACAATGCCCTGCCCAAGACGATCCTTTACTCCCTCAATCCGCAGGACAACGAACTGCTTGGCACTATCATCGGCTGTTTTCAGGGCTGTGAGGTCGCGGGCAAGATCCAGCACGGCTCTGCCTGGTGGTTCAACGATACTAAATCGGGTATGGAGGCTCAGCTCAAATCCCTTGCCAACCTCTCCTTGCTCGGCAACTTTATCGGTATGCTGACCGATTCGCGCAGTTTTCTGTCCTACACCCGCCACGAGTATTTCAGACGCATACTCTGCAACCTCATCGGCGAGTGGGTGGAAAACGGCGAGTATCCCAACGATGAAAAGCAGCTTGGACAACTCGTTCAGGACATCAGCTACTATAATGCCGAGAGGTATTTCGGCCTTTAAGGTGATAGTTTTATGAACATTAAAGATAAAGCAGCCAAAGCCCAATATCCTATTAAAGCGGTGCAGTTTGGCGAGGGCAACTTTTTGAGGGCGTTTGTCGATTATATGCTCGACATTGCCAACGAAAAGGGTGCCTTCTGCGGAAGCGTCGCCATTGTAAAGCCGATCTCCTTCGGCTCGCTCGATGCCTTTCGCGAGCAGGACGACCTTTACACCGTTGTCCTCAGAGGCAAAGAGAAGGGCGAGGTCGTAAACGACAGCCGCATCATAACCTCCATCGCAAAGGCGCTTGACTGTGCCGAGGATTATGACGAGTATATGTCGCTCGCAAGGATGGATACCCTGCGCTTCGTCATCTCCAACACCACCGAGGCAGGCATCGTTCTGGATAAGAATGACAGCTTTGACGGTCTGCCCAACACCTATCCGGGTAAGCTGACCAAATTCCTGTATGAACGCTATCTTGCCTTTAACGGCAACGGGAATAAAGGGCTCATCATTCTGCCGGTTGAACTTATTGAGAATAACGGCGGCAAGCTTAAGGAGTGCGTTCTTGCACTTGCTGAGGCTTGGGACCTTCCCGATGGCTTCAAGACTTGGGTGGAGGAGAGTAACGTCTTCTGCTCAACCCTTGTTGACAGGATCGTTACGGGATATCCCAAGTCGGAGGCGGCAACGCTTTGCGAGGGGCTCGGATACGAGGACAAGTTGGTTGACGTGGGCGAACCCTTTGCCCTTTGGGTCATTGAGAGTGAGCGTGATATAAGCGACGAGCTTCCTCTTGACAAGATCGGCCTGCCTGTCGTATTTACCGATAATCAGAAGCCTTACAGGGAGAGAAAGGTGCGGGTGCTCAATGGCGCACACACTTCGAGCGTGCTTGCTGGCTACCTCTACGGCCTCGACATTGTAAGGGATTGTATGAAGGATTCGGTAATGGGCGAATTTATCCGCCGTGTCGTTATGGAGGAGATCGTACCGCAGGTAAACCTACCCATCGACGAGGTAAAAGCCTTCGCGAATTCGGTCTTTGAGCGTTTTGAAAACCCCTTCATAGACCACGCTCTGCTTTCCATCTCGCTGAATTCCGTTTCCAAGTGGAAGGCAAGGGTGTTGCCCTCCTTCAAGGATCATTATAATAATAAAAAGGAGCTTCCGAGGCTCATCACCTTCTCCTTTGCGGCCTTGCTAGCGTTTTACACATCGGATGCCCTTGTGAAAGACGGGTTGCACGCTAAGAGGGCCAATGGCGACGAATATATCATTCACGACGACGCGGCCGTGTTGGAATTTTTTGCACAGAACAGTTCTGACCCTGATTTCGTAGCAAAGGCCTGCTCTAATGTCGAATTCTGGGGCGAGGACCTGACCGCGTACAAGGATTTTGAAAAGACGGTCGGTTATTGGTATGAGAAGATCGTTGCCGACGCCGCCGATGCTTTGAAAGAGGTCTTGAGCCGATGAAGTGTATTAAAATTCACCAAAACGACGGTGTGGCCGTTGCGGTCGAATCACTTGCAGCAGGCGAGACCGTGTCGGTCAACGGCGAAAATATCAAACTGAAAAATGACATTCCCGCAGGGCATAAATTTGCCGTAAGAGGTATCAAAAAGGGCGAGAACATAATTAAGTATGCCTATCCGATCGGCCACGCGAAGTGCGATATCGGTGTGGGCGAGCATGTGCACACCCACAACACCAAGTCGAACCTTTCCGACCTGTTGGAGTATGAATACCATCCTGATTTCAGTGAGGTCAAGGCTCAGGCACCGCGTACCTTTATGGGCTACAAGAGGCCTGACGGAAAGGTTGGCATACGCAACGAAGTGTGGATCATTCCCACCGTTGGTTGCGTTAACTCTATCGTGCGCGAGATCGAGGCGCAGGCACAGCAGTTCAAGACCGAGAATATTGACGGAATCTATTCATACAACCACCCTTACGGCTGTTCACAGCTCGGCGATGATATGAATATGACCCTGCGCTATCTCTCGGGACTTATTAAGCATCCCAACGCCGCCGCTGTGCTGGTGGTCGGACTTGGATGTGAAAACGGTAATATCGATGAGCTCAAAAAGGTGCTCGGAGAATACGACCCCGACCGAGTCAAGTTCCTCGTCGCTCAGGAGTGCGAGGACGAAATTGCCGAGGGCGTCGCGATGGTAAAGGCGCTTGCCTGCGATGCCGACAAATGTCGCCGCGAGGAATGTCCTGCAAGCGAGCTTGTTATCGGCCTTAAGTGCGGCGGCTCCGACGGCTTTTCGGGCATAACCGCCAACCCCTTGCTCGGCTCGCTTTCGGACAGGCTGATCGGTATGGGCGCAAGCACCCTGCTTACCGAAGTGCCCGAGATGTTCGGCGCCGAGACCATACTGATGAACCGTTGCCGAACCGAGTCTGAGTTTGGCAAGACGGTGGACCTTATCAATAACTTCAAGAAATACTTTATGCGCTACGGCGAAAAGGTGGACGAAAACCCCTCTCCGGGCAACAAAGAGGGAGGTATAACCACCCTTGAAGACAAGTCCCTCGGTTGCGTTCAAAAGGGTGGCACCGCTCCCGTCGAGGACGTGCTCAGCTATGGCGACCCCGTGAAGAAAAAGGGCCTTTCGCTCCTGCAGGCACCGGGCAACGACCTTGTCGCTTCAAACGCCCTCGCAATTTCGGGCGCGCAGATGATACTCTTTACAACAGGCAGGGGAAC
The DNA here is from genome assembly GCA_045540915.1 of Acutalibacteraceae bacterium. Taxonomy (GTDB): domain Bacteria; phylum Bacillota; class Clostridia; order Oscillospirales; family Acutalibacteraceae; genus RGIG2206. Next base: position 6,629 of record JAZQID010000114.1, on the reverse strand, counting down.
CCCCTTCGGTTGTCCCGTGCCGACTGCGAAGATATCGAGCAACACATCTCTTGCCGATAAAAAGAAGATGTGGATCGATTTCAACGCCGGTGCGCTATTAGAGGGCAAAAGTATGGATGCTCTTACCGACGAGTTCATCGACTATGTTTTGGGTCTCGCTTCGGGCGAGGTCAGAGCAAAGGCAGAACTGCTCGACAAGCACGAGCTTGCCATATTCAAGGACGGCGTAACTTTATAGTAAAGCAAAAAAGAACACACCTCGAATTCGAGGTGTGTTCTTGACTTTTATTAAAGATACTTTTTGTTTATCTCATTCATCTGAGAGAGCTTTTCTTCTATATCCGCGACCAACTTGAACTGGGTGCGGCAACGGTCAAGGTTGTGCTTTTCGCGGTGTACCTTGAAGTAGGTGTCACCGTTGAGGTAGTCGGCAAGGAAACGGGTTCCGCATTCAAGGGTCATCAGCTTGACCGAGAAGGAGAGCAGTTCGGTCTCGCGCTCGGTCAGGGTCTCCCTCAATTCCTCGGCAAATCCCTTTGTGAATTGCTCGTAGTTTTCAAGGTTAAACCATATCTTTGACAGATCGGTTTCGTCCTCAGCACCGCTCGAGCCTGCAAAACGCAGGGCATCGCCGAAATCGTAGAGCAGGGAACCAGGCATAACTGTGTCAAGGTCGATGACACAAACACCCTCGCCTGTATTTTCGTCGAGCATAACGTTGTTGAGTTTGGTGTCGTTATGGGTAACGCGCAGGGGAACCGTTCCCTCAGCGATGGCGTCAAGCACAACCGACGTCTCCTTTTCGCGTGCAAGAGCAAATTCAACCTCGGCCTCAACCTCAGCCAGTCTGCCGGCTAAGTTGTTGTTGATGGCCTCGTGCAACTGACGGTATCTGTCGACGGTGTTGTGGAAGTTGGCGATAGTTTCGTGCAGGGTATGGGCAGGGTAGTCGGCAAGCATCTTCTGGAATTTACCGAAGGCCCGTGCCGCGTGATAGAGCTGAACGGGGTCTTCGATCGCGTCGTAGGAAACCGCATTGTCAATAAAGCGGTACATTCTGAAGCAACTTCCGTCCTCTGCTTTGTAGTAGGGCTTGCCGCTGCGTGTCATAACAACGGTTAAGGTCTCACGCTCGGGATTTCCGCCCTCGGCGATAAGCTTGTTCTTGATATGTTCGGTCACGCCGCAGATGTTTCCCATAAGCTCGTCCACGTTGCTGAAGATCGAAGTGTTTATGCGCTGCATAATGTATCGCGGCTTTCCCTCAACCACGTAGGTGTCGTTGATATGTCCGTTTCCGTATGGAGCGGTGGTTATATCAACGTTAAACTCTTTGCTGATTGCAACCAAATCAACTGACATAGAAAAACCTCCTAAGTTTATAAAACAAAGGTTATTATTTCGCTCAAAAGGATCATTACATTTCATTATAACACATCTTTCCAAAAATGAAAGTTTTCTTCAAATTAAAGTCTCTATCGGTCACTATTATATCGGCGCGTTTGCCTGTCTTCAGGCTTCCGCGATGGGCGTCCTCGCCGATAACACGGGCAGGATTAAGGCTTGCCATAGCTACGATCTGGTGAATGGGCAGGGTCGTGTGGGCTTTGAAATTGCGAATGGCGTCGTTAAAATGATATATACTGCCCGCCAGATTTCCGTCGCTGAGTCGGCAGGAGTTGCCCTTGACGTACACCTTTTCTGCTCCCGAAACATATTCCCCGTCCTCAAGGCCCGCGGGTGCTATGTTGTCGGTTATAAGCACCAGCTTGTCACCCTTAAGTCGTGCCACCATTTCAAAAAGTGCAGGGCTTACGTGAATGGTATCGGCGATGAGTTCACAGCTTGCATCCTTTGCATTAAGTGCGGCGCCGACCACACCGGGATCGCGGTGGTTAAGGGGAGACATCGCGTTGAACAGATGTGTTGTATGGCTCGCTCCCGACTTGTAAGCCTGAGAGGCTGTGTCGAAATCGGCATCGGTATGCCCGAGAGACACAACAATATCGGAGTTCTCGCTGACTCTCTTAATAAAGGCAAGTCCGCCCTCCGTTTCAGGCGCAACGGTAACTATTCTGACGGTATCCTTATGGCTGAGAATGAAATCCGCATCGGGAGCGGATATGTATCCCCCGGTTTGCGCCCCCTTCTTTGCAGGACTGATGAAGGGACCCTCGCTGTTTGCACCAAGCACCTGAGCACCCGACCATTCGCCCGACTCCGATAACTCTTTCGCCTTGCCGATGACCGAAAAGGCTTTTTCCAACTCAGGCTTGGGCAGGGTGAAGGTGGTAGGACACCACGCAACAGTACCGAACCGCATTATAGACTCCGATATCTCCCTGAGTCCGTCAAGGTCGCAGTATGAAGCTTCATTGCCCATACCTCCGTGGATATGCAGGTCGATAAGGCCGGGCATAACATATCCGCCCTTGGCATCGATCCTTTCCGCATCGCTTGGGATCATCTTGGCAGGGCATATGTCGATTATGTTCCGATCAAAGAGGATGGCATATCCTTCAAGTTCTTCAGTTTCGGTGACAATGATGCCGTTAAAAATGGCTTTCATAGGCCTCTCCTTATTATGTATTACAGCATAGCCGCGCCGAGCGCACCTGCATCACTCTGCAGGGAAGAAATAACGATCTCAACATCGGTGTTGCCCACCTTTTCTTTAAGTGGATCAAGAAGCAGGGCGCCCTCATTGGTTATTCCGCCCGCAAGAACGATTGCATCAGGGCCAAAGGCCATAATGATGCTTTTGATACCGATACTAAGGTAGTTCAGATATCGGTCATATACCACCTTTGCGACGGGGCAGTCTGCCTTCAGAGCGTCGAAGAAGGTTCTTCCCGATATCCTTCCGTTTTGCTCAAATATTCTGTAAAGTTCGCTGTCGGTGTGCTTCATAGCGGCCGCCACAGCGTCCTTGCACAGCGCGGTTATCGAGGCATACTGCTCAAGGCAACCCTCGTAGCCGCAGGGACACGGTCGGCCCCCGTCGGCCTGAATAATAATATGCCCGACCTCTCCCGAGTTGTTTTTGGTGCGGCATATCTGCCGGTTGATAATAATGCCTCCGCCAACCCCTGTTCCGAGGGTCATAAGCACCATATCTTTACAATGCCTTGCGATGCCGAACTCTATCTCGCCCAAAGCGGCACAGTTGGCGTCGTTGTCCACGGTGACCTGCTGTCCGAGACGCAGGGTAAGCATTTCTGCCAAGGGTAGATCCTTAAAATCAAGGTTGACCGCCGTGACACGACCTTCCTTAATGAAACCGGGGGTACCTGCTCCGATCGAAAGGATGTCGAAACTATCCTTAATTATACCATACTCATTGGCGATGCTATCAATAATTTTTTCTGCGGTGTCACCGGTCTTTATCTTGCTTTTGCAAAGGATGTTTCTGCCCTCTACAACCACGAATTTGATATCGGTTCCGCCTATATCAATGCCAAGCCGAGCAGCCGCTTGGGTTTTGTTGGATGTGATATCTGCCGTTTGCAAAACCTCCCATCTGTTACTCTACTATATTTATAACCTTATTCCTGATTTTGTTCAACACAGAATAAGACAAACTATTTACAAAATCGGCCATCAGTGTTATACTGCTCATATAAGGTGGTGAGAGGCATATGGATTACAAAGCGACCCGATTGCGGGATTGTATAAGGATCTCGTCGGTGGTTACGGTCCATTATTTTGAATACACAAAAAACTTTAAGTTTTCGGGCGAAAGTCACGACTTCTGGGAATTTGTCTGTGTCGACAGGGGAGAGGTCACTGCCATCACCGATAAGGGTGAAACGCGGCTTTCGTCGGGGGATATAATTTTTCACAGCCCGAACGAGTGGCACAATATTAAGACCGATGACCGCGAGCTTTCGAGCGTGGTCATAATTTCCTTTAACGCATCTCTCTTGCCGACCGACTTTTTTACAGGGGTAAAGAGGGTCAGCAACACCCAGCGACTTCTTCTTTCCAAAATACTCAACGAAGCGGTGGAGGTGTTTTCGACACCACTCGGCGACCCCTACACCAAGAAAATGGAGCTCAAACCCACCGCTACCGCCTGCTCTCAGCAACTGATAAAGCTCTACCTGACCGAGTTTTTGCTCCTGTTTATGCAGCAGGAGACCACGGCTGAAAGGGTAGGATACCGCCGACCGATAGGCAACTCCGCATTTGCACAGGCGGTGGACTATCTTATGAACAACCTGTCCGCACCTCTCAAGCTGAGCGATATTGCCCGTCACCTTAATATAAGTGTCTCGTCCTTAAAAACTCTCTTCAAGGACCACGCAGGCAGGGGAGTCATCGACTATTTTAATTTCTTGAAGATCGAAGCGGCAAAGAGCTATCTGCGTGAGGGAGAATATTCGGTAACCAAGATAGCCGAAATGCTCGGATACACAAACACCCATTATTTTTCGTACCAGTTCAAGCAATTCGTAAGGCTTACCCCCACCGAGTACGCAAGGTCAATTAAATCAATGCTTGAAGAAAAGGGCAGGGAATAAATAGGTTACAGTTTTGTTACTATTCTTGTTTTTTGCCTGTGTGTGTGATATTATTTTCTATAGAGGTGATATTTTATGACAAAACGCAACAAGAACATTTTATTTACAGGGATAATTTTCTTGGTAGCATTTCTGATAGAAATGCCGTTGTCAACGACGATTTCGTCGCTGTTTTACTTTGCACCGCAACTTTCATATTTATTGCAGGACGGCGCAATATACTTATCTGTTTTTATATCTCTGCTGTTTGTTATAAGGCAATATTTTAATGCGTCTGCGTTTTTTAAGGTACTCGCCGTTGTGGTTGGATTCGGTTTGATCGATGTGTGTTCATCTTACATTGGGGCGCTTGGTCTCGTGCCGCTTATGGCCTATTTTATTTTCAGGCCGATAATTGCCGTTCTGTTTGTTTGGCTGGGATTGAAATGGATAACAAAGAGCAAATTCAAATGGGGCAAAACAATGATAATCTCAGGCGCAGGCACGCTTGTTTTGCAAGCGGTTTTCAACATTTTGGAGTATATACGTATTATGGATGATGCATTAGTGTCCGGCAATAATCTTTACTCGAGTTTAATTATGTTGATGCCTTCTTTGCATACAAGTGCTTTTATTATCTCTTTGAGCTGTTATGCTTTCCTTTTTATCTCATTCATCTGCTTCGAGAAATATATTGGAGATGTAGAATTTGAACCGGAAGAAGAGGAAGCATTGGTTTAACATAAAATCAGCAAGGGGGAAAAAGAAATGACATTCCGCAGGATAAAAACCGCCCTGATCGGTTGCGGAGCCATAAGCGAGGTCTATCTTACCAACCTGAAAGAGCTTGATATAATCGACCTCGTCGGTTGCGCCGATGTGGTGGAGGAGTCGGCCGAGCGCCGAGCGGCTCAGTTCGGCATAAAGAAGATGACCAACGAGGAGATATTCGTCGACCCCGAAATAGAATTGGTCGTCAATACCACCTGTCCGACCGAACATTACAAGGTCGCAAAGCAGGCCTTGCTTGCAGGCAAGTCGGTCTATAATGAAAAGGTGATATGCTCTGCCCTTGAGGAAGCCAATGAGCTTGTCGCACTTGCAAGGGATAAAAATTTGTTTTTCGGCGGAGCACCCGACACCTTTTTCTCTGCTGGGCTTCAGCTTGCAAGAAGCATCATCGACAGCGGAATGATAGGTACTCCCGTTATGGCGCAAGCCTTCCTTTCTCGCTCTTATCACCACGAAAGATGGAGTACTCTGCCTGTAAAGCGGTTTACCTTCGCAAAGAGCGGCGGAATAGTTTTTGATATGGGTGTCTACTACCTGACGGCCCTTGTCTTTTTGCTCGGGCCGATAAAGAGCGTTTCGGGCTTTGCCGCGATACATCAGCCTGACAGGGTATTTCAAAATCCAAATTCTCCGCTTTTTAATCAGCCTATGACGGTCGAAAGTGTCAATGTCGGCACGGGAAGTCTGCTTTTTGAGAACGGGGTTATGGGTAACATTACAATGTTGTCCGAGAGTGCCAAAAGAAGCCATTTTTATATTTATTGCACCGACGGTTGTATTGACCTTGGCGATCCCAACGAGTACGGCAAAACGGTGCGCGTGATAAACAAACGGGGCGAGGAGAGCGTGATACATTCTCCCTTCGGCATCAACGACGGCAACTTCCGCGGCTTTGGCGTTGCCGAGGCGATGTATGCCTACCTCGCAGGACGTCAGGCGCGTTGCAGCGGCGAGCTTTGCACCCACGTGCTTGAAGGCCTGCTCGGCATCTGCGAAAGCAGCGAAAAGGGCGAGACCTACCGTATGACCACCCGCGTCGACCGACCTGCACCCTTTGAAACGGGCCACACCGAGCGCTTCGAACTCTCACTTCAATAAAGAGGGAAGAATGATGATAACCAACTACATTATCTTGGCTATGGAATGTGTCGGCACCGTCGCTTTCGCGATATCGGGCTCGCTGGTGGCGTCGTGGTGCTTATTCGTATGCCGGCGGCAAAATTCTGCTTGCGATTGCCGAAGATAAAATCAGAGGATTAGTTAAAAGAGGGACTTCAATTTGCGAAGCCCCTCTTTTATATAATTTCAGAAGAGTCTACTGCCGTTCGACTTGGA
>JAZQID010000113.1:0-8421 GCA_045540915.1 Acutalibacteraceae bacterium | reverse complement strand
ATATTATGCAGCATACGGGCGACTGCGTGGGAATCGTTATCGCCGAGCTGGCCGCTGCTCAGACGCACCAGATAGGTGCTGAGCTTGTCCTCATATTTATCGGTCAGCGTCTCTATCTCGACGACGCGGTTAAACTTCGCCTCATCATATTTTTCAAACAGCTCCAACGCGGTCATAAAGGCCTCGCGCGAATAGTTCGCCATCTCAACCGTCAGCCTGCGGCACTCGGAAATGGCAAGAGGAGTGTTGTAAAACAAACGCTCGTCGAGGAAGACGGTGTGAGTCTTGTCGGCAGAGGGACGCACCGTCCACTCACAAAGACGGATAAGCAGCTTCTTGACCGGAGTGAACAGAACGGTAATACCGATGTTGAACATGCTGTGCACCAAGGCAACGCCAAGCATATCGACAGGGCGGTTCATCAGGTCAGGTGCAACCGCCATCAGTATATACATAATTGCAACGCAGACGATTCCGCCGATAGCGTTAACGTAGCTGTGCAGGGCGACAACGCGCTTTGCGCCGGTGTTGGTGCCGATAGAGGAAAGCAGCGAGGTAACGCAGGTACCGATGTTGGCACCGATAACAAGCGGTATAGCCATCTGGATGGTAACGGGGTCACCTGTAGAATAGGCGGCAAGGGCCAGCGCCTGAACGATGGCGATGGTGGCCGCCGAGGACTGAATGACACCTGTAAACAAGGTTGCGGCAAGCAGGGCAACGATGGGGCTTGAGAAGGCGGTCAGAAGCTGCTTGAAGCCTTCATTCTCGCGCAGGCCGTTCATCGAGCCGCTCATCAGGTCCATACCTGCCATCAAAACGGCAAAGCCGATAAGTATCATTCCGAGGTTGCGCTGTTTCTCCTTCTTGGACACCATATGAAGAACGATGCCAAGAAAAGCCAGCAGAGGCGCAAAGGTAGAGGGCTTGAGCAGGGTAAGGACAAAGTTGTCGCCGCTGATTCCGCTGAGGGTGAGTATCCACGCGGTAAGGGTGGTACCGACGTTGGAGCCCATTATCATACCGAAGGTATCGCCAAAGCTCATAATTCCCGAGTTGACGAGACCGACCAGCATAACCGTCATTGCCGACGAAGACTGGATAGCGATGGTAATTCCCGCGCCAAGCGTGAATCCGAAGAAGTCGTTCTTGGTCACCTTCTTCAAGGTGCGCTCAAGAGAGCCGCCCGCCATCTGCTCAAGTCCGCCCGACATAGCATTCATTCCGTAGAGGAAGAAGGCCAGTCCGCCGAGCAGTTCGGCGACCATAATCAAAATTTCAGTAGCAGTCATACATTAACCTCCGCATACCGTTGACGGAACCTATCCGCCTTTTTATAATCATTTTTCACCGAATACAATACTACCCAAAAATTTGACATTTGTCAACAAAAAAACATTCATATAACCATAAGAAAACAGGCACTCACCTGCTTCTTTTGAGGTAAGTGCCTGTTTTTTCGGGCAAAAGGGCGTTGACCAATTTTTCTAATCCGCTCGCAAAGGGGAGCAACATTACGGTTGAAATGACGTTGAAAAGGCTGTGCACCGCCGCAACACCTACGGGGTCGGCCTCAGAATCAGCAACGGCTATGCCGACCGCCGCATCTGCCCCGTAAAAGAGGGCAAAGAGCACCGCCGTTCCTATCACGTTGACCAGCAGATGAATGAGTGCCACCTTTTTTGCGGTGCGGCTCCTGCCGACGCCTGACAAAAGCGCCGTCACGCAGGTGCCGATGTTCTGCCCCATCACGATGGGCAGGGCAATGCGGTAGGTTATGCCGCCCGACACCGAGAGGGTCTGGAGCAGTCCGACCGACGCAGAGGAGCTTTGTATAATAGCGGTCACGAGGGTGCCTGCAAGAAGGCACATCAGGGGGCTTTCAAAGGATAAGAGCAACCGCTCAAACCACGGCAAAGCGGTCAGCGGCTCAACCGCCTCGCTCATCAGCTCCATTCCGAACATCAGCACCCCGAAGGCGACGATGGCAGAGCCGGCGCTTTTGCCCCGACTCCCTTTTGAGATCGCGAGGGTCAATATTCCCGTCACCGCCGATATCATCGCGAGGTTCTCGGTCTTAAAAAGGCCGAGTACCCCGTCGGCATCTATTCCGACCGTTGAAAGAAGCCAGGCGGTAGCCGTGGTTCCGATATTGGTGCCCAAAATGACCCCGACCGACTGCGTGAGCGTCATCGCCCCCGCATTAACGAGGCTGACCAGCATCACCGTCACCGCCGACGAGGACTGAATGACCGCCGTAGCGAGAAGTCCCACCGTCGTCCCCTTGAGCAGACTTGAGGTCATACCGTTGAGTATGCGGTTCAGTTTGTTGCCTGCGAGGCTTTCGAGCCCGTCCGACATCGCCTGCATACCGTATAGAAAAAAGGCAATTCCCCCCGCAAGTCTCAGCAAGGCCGAAAATATCATATTTCTTGCCCCCGTTTTATCGCGTTTGTATATTCTTACGCGATAATTCAGGCAGATATAATTGATTTTTGAAAAGCAAAACCCCTGACCTCTCGGTCGGGGGTTTACATAATTCTACATTTCAAGCTCGAGGCCGACGGGGCAATGGTCGGAGCCGAAGATGTCGGCGTGTATCGTCGCCTGCTTTACGGCATCGCGAAGCCTGTCGGACACCAAAAAGTAATCGATCCGCCAACCTGCATTCTTCTCCCTTGCGTGAAAACGGTAGGACCACCACGAATAGACCCCCTCGGCATCGGGATAGAGCAGTCGGAAGGTGTCGGTAAAGCCGCTCTCGAGCAGGGCACCGAACTTTGCACGCTCCTCGTCGGTGAAGCCTGCGTTCATTCGGTTGGTCTTGGGGTTCTTGAGATCGATCTCGGTGTGCGCGACGTTAAGATCTCCACACACCACCACAGGCTTGTGCCTGTCAAGTCCCACAAGGTACTCCCTGAAGGCGTCCTCCCACTCCATTCGGTAGTCGAGCCGCGCAAGCTCGTTTTGAGAGTTGGGAGTATACACCGTCACGACAAAGCAGTCCTCAAGCTCGGCGGTTATCACCCGTCCCTCGCGGTCGTGCTTATCGACACCGATGCCGTAGGTCACCGCGAGCGGCTCCCTTTTCAAAAACATCGCCGTTCCCGAATATCCCTTTTTCTCGGCGTAATTCCAATAGCAGTGGTAATCGGGCAGGTCGAGGTCGATCTGACCCTCCTGCAGCTTGGTCTCCTGCAGGCAAAAGACATCGGCATCCATCGACCTGAATATATCGACAAATCCCTTGCCTACGCAGGCGCGCAGGCCGTTTACATTCCACGAAATCAGCTTCATCGCCATCACCTACTGCATACGGGCATACTGCTCGCGAAGCCAGCAGTCACATTCCTCGGGCCACTTGGCAACGCGCGGATTGATACCTGCGTGCGCGACTCCCGATGCATAGACCTGCTCGTTGGCAAGAGAGGCGCCGTGAGGCAGACTGCCGAAAACGTGCAACTCATATGGGACGTTGTGCTTTTTAAGTGACATAGCCATCATCAGCGAATTCTCGCAAGGCACTAACTTATCATCGGCCGACGTCCACAAAAACGCAGGGGGCGTGGTCTCGTTTACCGCATATTCAAGAGAGGTCTTATGCAACAGAGCCTCGCTCGGATCTTCACCCAACAGGTTGTCGAAGGAGCCTCGGTGTGCGTATTCACCGCCGCTTATAACGGGGTAGCACAGCACCATTGCATCGGGACGGGCGGCAAGCGGCTCTACACCCAATTTTTCGGCAACGATGGGCTCGGCCCAGAGGGTGCCCGCCATTCCTGCACAATGGCCGCCTGCCGAGAAGCCCATTACCGATATCCGCTTAGGGTCGATATTCAATTCCTCCGCGTGCTGACGGACGTAGGCAACGGCGGCCGTACCCTCAAGCAACTGCTGAGGATAGCGGGCAGGCGCGCAGGTGTACCACAGCACGAAGCACTGGTATCCGAGGGTGGCAAAGCGCAGGGCTACCGGCTCTGCTTCCCTATGGGACGTAAAATGATATCCGCCGCCGGGGAAGATTATCATCGCAGGGCGGTTGGTGATCTTATACTCGTTGTCACAGAGCTGAATATAGGTTTCAAGGACTGCAGGAGACTCTCCGAGTCCCTCAAAATGCTCCTTTAGCAAGATCTTTTCAATTTTCATAATACCACTCCTGTTCTATTCTGCCAATACGTCGGCAAACTCGGCATTTGCCGCTTTTGCGAGGTCGTCAGGTGCCAGAATTATCTGGGCTCCGATGCGGCCGCCGCTTATTATGATGCTGTCAAACCGCCTCGCAGACGAATCGATGACGGTGCGAAAGGCCTTCTTCATTCCAAGGGCGGTACAGCCGCCGCGGACGTATCCCGTCAGCGCGGTTATCTCCTTGACCGCTATCATCGACAGCGACTTCTCCCCAACCACGCAGGCGGCCTTCTTGAGATCAAGCTCCATTGCGATAGGCAACACGAACACATAATGCTCACCGCTTTTCCCTACTGTAACGAGAGTCTTAAAGGAAGACTCGTAGGGCTGACCCAGCCTGTCGGCAATATCGACGGCATCGATGAACTCCTTGCACTCGTAGAGATTTATCTCATACTTGATCTTGTTTCGGTCAAGTATCCTCATCGCGTTGGTCTTGACTTCCTTACCCAAAATCCTCACCTCTTTTCCCATATTATAATCAAACCCCTCCTCCTTTTCAACCTAAAATACGAAAAACGGCCGCGCCAATCGGCACGACCGTTTCCCGTGGATGTATTTTTGAGGAGGGTAGATAGCACTCAGGTCGGCGTTGCGGTCCGCCGTTTTTCGAGTGCAACTACATATTACACCGCCTGTATTACCATTGTTTTGGAATTATGTAAACAAACTGTTAATAATTATTTCGGACTTTTTTGCATAAATTCCCTTTTTAAGTCCAACACTATCCCTGAAAAGTTTTTTACGGGATGTGTAGCTATATGAAAAATATGAAAATCTCATTTTCTCGCGGTCTTCTGCGGTCAAAAGGACTCATCGCCGCCATTTCGGTCTGCCTTATCGCAGTGGGTGCGGCGGCTTACGTGGGGCTGAGCGACGTCTCCGAGCCGAGCGGCCAGACCCTGACGGGTGACGCATCGGGCGGCAACACCTCGGTACCCGCCCCTCCCCCATCGAGCAAAACCGAGAGCAAGGCCGATACCTCGTCGGCAGACACCCCTTCAAAGCCCTCGTCGCAGGCCGAAAAACCTGTTTCCGACGCCCCTTCGGCCAACAATTCGCAGTCGGGTGAGGGCACCCTTACCGCTGTAACGCCGAGCGCATCCTTTTTCGTTATGCCGCTGACAGGCGAGGTGCTCAAGGGCTTCAGCGACACCGAGCTGCAATATTCAATGACCTATTCCGACTGGCGACTGCACACCGGCATCGATATCGCGGGAAAGATCGGTGACACCGTCAATGCGGCAGGTGACGGAGTGGTCATCTCGGTCACCGAGGACACCCCTTACGGCAAGGCGGTCGAAATAAACCACGGCAACGGCATCATCGCCCGTTACTGCGGATTTGACACCGTTACGGTCGAAAAGGGTGACTCGGTCAAGGCAAACGGCAAGATAGGCACACTCGGCGAGATACCCTGCGAATGTGTCGAAGCAGTGCATCTGCACCTTTCGGTAACAAAGGAGAATAAACCCGTCGACCCCCTGAATATAATGGGATTGGACCAATAATTCCCACTGCCCGCGGCGGCACATTTCTGGGATGGGCAGTTAAGAAAAGAGTCAGTACCGACTTCGGTGCTGACTCTTTTTGATATATCAGTTTGTTAGCATACGCCTGAGAGCAGGGGTTCTCTCAATCGCGAAATAGAGGGGCACGCCGAGCAGGTAGCATACCACCGCCTGACCCAGACCGACCCACGCCGCGTTTATCGCGAACATCGGCCAAAAGGCTCCTTCACCCAGCAGAACCGCCAACTCCGCTCCCACTATCAGCGCGTTGAAGATAACGCTCGGCAGAGGTATCAGCCAAGCGGCACCCTTGGCGTTACGCAGAGCGTAGCCGCTCATCGATGCGAGCAGTGTTGCCAGCGTTCCGCATGCCCAATCAATAGGGCCGAGGGCGCTCGCAAAGTTGCCCAGCAGGCAACCGAGGGTCAGCCCCGGTATCGCCGCAGGGGTAAAGGCGACAAGCACGCACATCGCTTCAGATATGCGAAACTGTATCGGCCCGTAGCATATGCCTAAGGCGGCCGCTACGTAGGTCAACGCGGCGTAGATAGCGGCAATAAGTGCCGCTGTCGCTAACCGTTTTAATTTCATAGCTATTCACTTCCGTAGTTTTGTTTTTCGTCAGGATTTTGCGAACTGACGTTTATAAAATAATTTATTCCTCGTCCTCGGCTTCGGGCAGGCGCTCGATGCGCACCTTTTCGATGCGCCGCTCACCCATCTCCTCGACCGTGAAGCGATAGCCGCAGGCCTCCACCTCGGGATGCTCGTCCGCCTGCGGAATTCGGCCGAGCTCGGAGAGGATCATTCCGCCGACGGTGTCATAGTCACCCTCGGGCAGTTCTATATCCAGCTCCTCGTTTATATCGTCGATATCGGTGGTGCCGTCGACGGTGAAGGTGGTCTCGTTGATCTGCTCGATCTCGTCCTCTTCCTCATCGTCGTACTCGTCCTGAATGCTTCCGACTATCGACTCAAGCAGGTCCTCGATGGTAACAAGTCCCGCCGTGCCGCCGAACTCGTCGGCAACGATGCACATCTGGATGCGCTTTTCGGTCATTTCGGTGAAAAGGTCGCCGCAACGCTTGGATTCGGGCACGAAGAAGGGCTTGCGCACGACATCGGCAAGACTGCCCGTAGGCAAAGAGGAGCCGACGTATTTAAGCAGGTCCTTAACGTAGACGATGCCCTTGATATCGTCGATATCACCCTCGTAGGCAGGGATACGGGAGTAGCCCTCCTCGGTTGCAAGGCGAATAACGTCGTCAAAGGAATCGTTGATATCCACCGCCACGATATCGGTGCGGTGGGTCATAACGTCGGAGGCGTTGAGATCGTCAAATTCGAAAATGTTGTTGATCATTTCCTTCTGGCTTTCCTCGATAACACCCTTTTCCTCGCCTGCGTCGACCATCATTCTGATCTCCTCCTCGGTGACCATTTCGAGATCGGCATTGGGGTCGATGCGGCAAAGCCTGAGCAGTAGGTTGACCGCCCCTCCGATCATCGCCGCAGGAACGGCTACAAGCAGGTCGACCGCCTTTACCAAGGGTAAAAGGGCATAGGCGGCGCCCTCCTTACCGTGTGAGCCGAGGCGGCGCGGAAAAAGCTCGCCAAAGACCAGAACGGCAAACACAACTACCGCCAAAAAAGCTACAAACAATAAAGCCTGAAGCAAGCGAACGTCGGTCAGTCGGGAGGCCCACAGCCTTACCTCTTCGGAAAATACGAAGACGGGCAAAAATGCGGTCGCAAGATTGAAGAGCACGCAGGCGGTCGACATCCTTGCAGAAAAGCGCGCAGGCTTGGAAAGCAGGCACATAGCACTCTTTGCCTTTTTTTCACCGTCATCGGCGGCACGCTTGAGTGCTGAGTCGTTGATGACGACGAGGGCTTGGTATCCGACGTGGACAAGTGCGTCGAGCAGTAAAAGTACCACCGACAGAACTATCCAAAAAACAAAGTTCGCAGGTTCAGGGTCAGGATTTGCAGTCATGATTTTCTCCTCTCAATTTTTGAAAAAATAAACACTATCATAATATAGGCTTTTGACCGAAAAGTCAATGCCTTCCTTTCCTTTATAATGGGTAAAAAGGTTGAATTTCTCGATTTTGCCAAAAAAACTTGCCGAATATGCTGAATTAGCGGCAATTTTACTATTTACATACGACAAAAAAAGTGTTAGAATTGATAAGGTGTAAATCATCGTCGGTCGGGTATACCGGCCGATTGAATTTGTTAATTTTTTCAAGGAGGAATAAATCCATGGCAAGAAAAATGAAAACTATGGACGGCAACAACGCTGCAGCGCACGTGTCATATGCGTTCACCGAAGTTGCGGGTATCTACCCGATCACCCCGTCCAGCCCGATGGCCGACTACGTCGACCAGTGGTCCGCAGCCGGACAGAAGAACATCTTCGGCACCACCGTTGATGTTGTTGAGATGCAGTCCGAGGCGGGTGCTTCGGGTACCGTTCACGGCTCCCTCGCCGCCGGTGCTCTGACCACCACCTACACCGCTTCTCAGGGTCTGTTGCTGATGATCCCGAATATGTACAAGATCGCAGGTGAGCAGCTGCCCGGCGTTATTCATTGTTCCGCCCGTGCTCTGGCTTCCCATGCTCTGTCCATCTTCGGTGACCATTCCGACGTTATGGCTTGCCGCCAGACCGGTTTTGCTATGCTGTGTGCCGGCAACGTTCAGGAAGTTATGGACC
>JAZQID010000112.1:0-1944 GCA_045540915.1 Acutalibacteraceae bacterium | reverse complement strand
ATCACCGCCCAGCATTACTGCGCTGATAAGTCCTTCGGCAGAGTTTTCGGGGTAGTAGACCATCTCGCCGCGGTGCAGGCAGGACATCAGTCTGCCGTCCGGGGTGTTGAACGCGGCGTATTTTTCATCGAAATCAAGCATCCATTCGGGAGTTTCGTGATAGAATTCCCAATGAAGCGCAAGTTTTGAAAAATCGTTTATGTATTCCTGACGGTCGGGGAGGGTGTAGGCGAGGGTAAGATCGCTGAATTCGTATTTGTACTTCTCGGGAGTGAAGAGCTTTGCAAATCTCGCGCAAGCGGTGTCGGTGGCATAGGTGCTTCCGCCGATGATCGCGATCGATTCGGCGTTCTGAACCTGTGCGATCTTAAAATCGTCCATACCGAGTCCTTCGGCGTCGCTACCGACCGAGAAGATCAAAATCTCGGGTCTTTCAACGTCATCTCCTTTGGGCGAAACCTCCAAAGTTCCTCCGCAGACGGATCCGAGTCTTGCCGCAAGCTCGGTAGCGGTTGCCTCAAAGCCTTCACCGTAAACGACGGTGAAATCGGCAAGAGGAGTTTCACCGATTCGGACGGTGGTATCGAGCTCGGTAACAGGCTCGGTTACGGGATCTGTTTCGGGTGCTGCGGTGGTTTCTGCGGGCTGTTCCTCGACGGGTGCACAGCCTGCAAGCGCACCGAGGAGCGAGATGACCGCGAGGGTAAGTGCAATAAATCTTTTCATTATATTATACCTTAATTCTTGGGAGTTGCCTCAAAATTAGCGGCGATGTACTGGCAGAGCGAGAGTGCCTTGTTGACGAGATGATAGTTGATTCCCGCCTCGTACAGCTCGCCGTAGAAGGCGTGGGACTCGTTGTTACCGTTGTGAACGTCGGCGTAGGTGCGGAGCTTGCCCTTGTAGGAATCAAGCTTGGTCTTGTTATTTTTAAGGTATTCCTTGTAATTGACGTCGGCAAAGTTGACAAAGAGGCGGATGCCGGGGTTGAAATCGTGCGCGCGGATGATCTTGTTGTTGTTTGCAAGGGTGTTCTGGTCACCGATGAAGACGATGCCCGCCTTGCCGCTGAGAGTTTCCGCCTTTTCGCGGTAGGTATCGGTCAGGCTGTAGCTGTTTGCCTTGAACCAGTTGTGCCAGGTGTAGATGACGTTTGAATAGCTCTGGTACTTCTCCATAAGAGGCCAGATGTCCTTTTCGAAATTCCAGAAAGGGGTGTCATCGGTGGGACCCTTGACGTCGAGGCGGATGAAGATGCGGTTGGCGCAGACCTTGAAGGCCTCGTCGAGGGTGGGGATCTTGTAGGGTGTTACTTTTGCGCTTGCGCCGCCCGTGCCCATTTTGAGGTTGAGCTGCATCAGCTGCTCATAGGTCCAGTCGCTGACGTTTGACGATTCGGGAAGACCGTTCTTGCCCGCCTTTGCGGCAAAGTCGGTGGTGCGGTTGAGGGTCGCGTCGTGCAGAAGGATGAAAACGCCGTCCTTGGTGAGTCTGGGGTCGATCTCGACCATATCAGCGCCCATCATTACCGAGCTGATGATGCCCTCGATCGAGTTTTCAGGGTAGTAGACCATATCGCCGCGGTGCGCGCAGGACATAAGCCTTCCGTCCGCGTCCATACTTGCGGCGTATTTTTCGTCATAATCAAGCATCCATTCGGGGGTCTGGAACTCAAGCTCCCAATGGAGGGGGAGGGATTCGATGTCGTTCACGTAATCGCGCGAAGCGGGGAGAACGTAGTCGAGTGCGAGATCGGAGAGCTCATAAGCTGTCTTTTCGGTGGAAAGCAGCTTGCAGAAACGCGAGCAAGCCATTTCAACCGCAGTCTTGTTGAGCGCTGTGATATGTATATCGTCGCCCTTTACCTCGATCTTGAAATCGTCAGTACCCTTGCTTGTTGCGGTAGCGCGCGAAGCTGCGCCGATGGCGATCTCGTGCTCGGCG
>JAZQID010000111.1:0-9787 GCA_045540915.1 Acutalibacteraceae bacterium | reverse complement strand
GCAGGAGGGCGAGAACGCCGTCCTTGAGGTCGGTATCCACAACCTCAATCCCGAGCTGGTCACCCTGCTGGGCCGCCTGCATTACAGAACCAGTTACGGCCAGAACGTGCTTAAGCATTCGCTGGAGGTCGCCTACCTCGCAGGACTTATGGCGGCTGAGCTGGGCGAGAACGTTCAGCTTGCACGCAGAGCCGGCCTGTTGCACGACATCGGTAAGGCGCTTGACCACGAGCACGAGGGAACCCACATTCAGTTGGGTGTCGAGGTGGCCAAGAAGTGCAAGGAGAACGAGGCAGTCGTCCACGCTATCCACGCCCACCACGGAGACGTCGAGGCCAAAACGGTCATCGCCTGCTTGGTACAGGCCGCGGATGCTATTTCCGCCGCCCGTCCGGGAGCACGCCGCGAAAATCTTGAGAACTATGTACGCCGTCTTGAGAAGCTGGAGGAAATCGCCAATTCCTTCAACGGAGTCGAGAGGTCCTTCGCCATTCAGGCAGGCCGCGAGGTGCGCATAATGGTCAAGCCCGAGATCATCAGCGACGACCAGATGGTCATCACCGCCCGCGAGATAGTGCAGAAGATCGAGAACGAGCTGGAATATCCCGGTCAGGTCAAGGTCAACGTTATCCGCGAGAGCCGTGCCGTCGACTTCGCAAAATAAATATGATAAGAAAACCGTCGGACTTATGTTCGGCGGTTTTTGCGTTTGTGTGAAAAGGCTCCCGAAACAATGAGCAAACACAGTTCGCCCGCTAAATAACAACCGTGTATAGCGCGCGAGAAATACGGCTTAAACAACCGCCCTCCTCAAAACGCGGATAAACAGCCGAACGGCTGCGCGGATAGACAGCCGAACGGCTGCGGTCAAACAGCCGAACGGCTGTGGGAAAATTTTTGAAAATTGGGGCTTGACCCCGACCTTGTGTTGTGATATACTGTATCTACCTCTGCTATCGAGGGTTTGTTAATTGCGCCCAAACTCGCCTGATTAGAGGGAGGCTAAAATTTTCCGTAAAACGGGAGGTGCCGTCAATGAGAGTTAAAATTACCCTCGCTTGCACCGAGTGCAAGCAAAGAAACTACAATACCATGAAGAACAAGAAGAACGATCCCGATCGTTTGGAAATGAACAAGTATTGCAGGTTCTGCAGGAAGCACACTCTCCACAAAGAGACTAAGTAAGGAGGATAAAATGAAAGCTGTATCATTAGCCAGCCGTATATTAGCGGCTGTTCTCGGCGTAGCAACCTTTGCGTTGCTTTGGTTTGGCATCGTGCATGTAGCCAGCGCACAGGGAACCTTTGAATTATCTGCTGCACAGCTTGCGTTTGGTTCTAAGCTTACTATGGATTCCGCGGGCAACGCCCTGAAGGATGTTGTTGATCTTAACAGGTCCGCCTGGTATTTCTTCACCTTCTTCACGGCAGCTATCGCCGCCATCTGCGGTTGCGTTTCCTTGATCCGCAAGGATAACAAGGCTTCTACCGCATCGCTGGTGTTTGGCGCGGTCACGGGTCTGATGACTGTGTTGTTTATCTGCAACACGCCCGGAACCTACGTTGACCATCGTCCCCTTAGCAAAATCGGGGGACAGATCTGGTACAACAATACATTCATTGCATTGTTGTGCGTTGCCCTTGGCTTTGTGGTAGCAACTATCGCTTCCATTCTGATCTTTGATTACGTTACCGTAAAAGAATCTAACGGCGCAAAAAAGGTTCTTTGGGTAAGGTTCAAATCCTGGTTGCTCGAGTACAAGAGCGAGATACGTAAGGTCACTTGGCCCAAGATTCCCACCGTTGTCAGAAACACTGTCATCGTGCTTATCATGTGTGCCATTATGAGTTTGATTATCGGACTTGCGGATCTCGGACTGGGCAAGTTGTTAGAGCTTATTTTCGGCTCCTAACGATCGAACGGAGTATGTGTCATGTCTGAAATGGATACAAGAGCGAACGCTGAGTTGGATGCCAACTGGTATGTCATCCACACCTATTCCGGCTACGAAAACAAGGTTGCCGACAGCATTCTGAAGATCGTCGACAGCCACAAAATGCACGATCTGGTCTTTGACGTTCAGGTTCCGACCGAGATGGTCACCGAGATCAAGGACAACAAAAAGCGCGAAGTTGAGCGCAAGATCTTTCCGGGCTACGTATTGGTAAAGATGATCGTCACCGACGATTCTTGGTTTGCCATCCGCAACATCCGCGGAGTTACCGGCTTTGTCGGTTCCGCGTCGACCCCTGTGCCCTTGACCGAGGAGGAGGTCCTCTCCCTCGGAGTTGAGAAGCGCACTATCGAGGTCAACTATGCGGTGGGCGACATCGTCAATATCGTCAACGGCCCCCTCGAAGGATTTTCGGGTCGCGTGGAGGAAATCGACACGGAGAAAAACGTTGTCAGGGTCCTTCTCTCAATGCTCGGCAGAGAGACTTCCGTGGAATTCGAACTGGATTTCGTGGAGCTTGCCGACTAAGTTTAGTACATGGCGGAGAGATCCGTCGGCGACGCAAGTCGCAAGTGGGAGGGCAGCAAAGCTGTACCGCCGAACCACATTTTTATGGAGGTGTAAACAATGGCTCAAAAGGTTGTTGGATTTATTAAGCTTCAAATTCCTGCAGGAAAGGCCACTCCGGCCCCTCCGGTAGGTCCCGCGCTGGGTCAGCACGGTGTTAACATTATGGCGTTCACTAAGGAATTTAATGAGCGCACTAAGAATGACGTCGGTCTTATCATTCCTGTCGTCATCACGGTCTATGCCGACCGTTCGTTCACGTTCATCACCAAGACTCCCCCTGCAGCCGTCCTTATCAAGAAGGCCTGCGGCATTGACAAGGCGTCCGGTGTTCCGAACAAGAACAAGGTAGCTAAAATCACTACTGAGCAGATTCGTAAGATTGCCGAAACCAAGATGCCCGACCTGAACGCCGCTACCATCGAGAATGCTATGAGCATGATCGCCGGTACCGCTCGCAGCATGGGCGTTGAAGTTGTCGACTAATTTCGTAAATTAAATTCTGCTCCCCGGTGAAATATATCCCGGGTGGGAGGAAAATTCCGATTAACCACTCTATTGGGAGGTACAATTAATAATGAAACATGGTAAGAAATATACCGATAGCCGTAAGCTCGTTGAGAGCTCAAAGCTTTATGATGTAAACGAGGCTCTTGACCTCGCTGTAAAAACTAAGGTTGCTAAGTTTGACGAGACCGTTGAGGTTCACGTCCGTCTGGGTGTTGACTCCCGCCACGCTGACCAGCAGGTTCGCGGCGCTGTCGTTCTCCCCAACGGCACCGGCAAGACTGTTCGCATTATGGCATTCGCCAAGGGTGATGCCCTGAAGGCTGCCGAGGAGGCAGGCGCCGATTTCTTCGGCGGCGAAGAGTATGTCGCTAAGATCCAGAATGAAGGCTGGATGGATTTCGACGTCGTTATCGCAACCCCCGATATGATGGGACTTGTCGGCCGTCTCGGTAAGGTCCTCGGACCCCGCGGCATGATGCCTTCTCCGAAGGCCGGTACCGTTACCCCCGACATCGCCAAGGCTATCGCCGAGGCTAAGGCAGGTAAGATCGAGTACCGTCTTGACAAGACCAACATCATCCATTGCCCCATCGGCAAGGTCTCCTTCGGCGCTGAGAAGCTTCAGGAGAACTTTGACACCCTGCTCGGCGCCATCATCAAGGCAAAGCCGGCATCCGCAAAGGGTCAGTACGTCCGTTCCTGCGTAGTTGCAACTACCATGGGCCCCGGCATCAAGATCAATCCGAACAAGGTTGGTTAATTGACGCTTGACAAAGCTCAAGGTTTGTGCTATAATCCAAAATGCTGTTCTTGACCGAAGACAGCGGGTGCCGCTTGCGGCGTAATGGATCTGATCCGCCCGCCGAGGAAGAGGAATTTGATTTTGACATTTTATTTATGTTGCGTCAGATGCCTGTTCCCGTCGGGGACAGGCATCTTTTATGCAACGGAGGTGAAATATAAATGCCCAGTCAGAAGGTTCTGGAAGCAAAGAAGCAGCAGGTTGCTGAACTGAAGTCCCGTCTGGACGGTGCCATCGCAGGCGTTGTCGTCAGCTACGAGGGAATCAACGTTGCCGACGATACCAAGCTGCGTAAGGAGCTGCGTGAGGCCGGTGTTCAGTACACCGTAATCAAGAACACCCTGCTCCATCTGGCTATCGATGGAACTGCGCTTGCCGGTCTTGACAATGTCCTGAGCGGTACTACCGCTATTGCCACCAGCGCAGACGACTATGTTGCAGCTGCACGTATTCTTTGCAAATTCGCTGAGACCCACAACAACTTCACCGTTAAGGGAGGCTTCCTTGACGGCGAGGTCATCGAGCTTGATAAGCTCAACGCTCTGGCTAAGCTGCCCTCGAGAGAGGTTCTGCTTGCTACCGTGGCAAACGTGCTCAACGCACCTATTGCCGCATTTGCCCGCGTTATTAAGGCTGTTGCCGAAAAAGACGGCGAGGCTCCCGCAGCTGAAGCTGCAGAATAATTATTAAAAAAACAAAATTACATTTGGAGGTAAGTTAAAATGGCATCTGAGAAAATTGAAGCCCTGGTTTCTGAAGTTGAGAAACTGACTGTTCTTGAGCTTTCTGAGCTCGTTTCCGCAATCGAGGAGAAGTTCGGCGTATCCGCCGCCGCTGCTGTTGCAGTTGCTGGACCTGTTGCTGGCCCCGCTGCCGCTGCTGAGGAGAAGACTGAGTTTGACGTTGTTCTTGCCGATGTCGGCGCTGAGAAGATCAAGGTCATCAAGGTTGTCCGCGAGGTTACCGGTCTCGGTCTTGGCGAAGCTAAGGCTCTCGTTGACGGCGCTCCTGCTAAGCTGAAGGAAGCCGCTTCTAAGGAAGACGCTGAGGCTATCAAGGCTAAGTTCGAGGAAGTCGGAGCTAAGGTTGAGCTTAAGTAAGTTCATTTTTGTTGCGTAAATGAAAAACTCCTATGGCAATTGCCATAGGAGTTTTTTTGTGCTGTTTATCGGCTATTTATCGGTGGACTGCGCCTGTCTTGCGGCTCTTCTGCGGCGCACCTTGCGGCGAATGGGCAACCAGATCGCAAGTCCGATTCCGCCTAACAGAAGGAGATAGGGCAGCGAGCTGATAAGCCACATCGCAACCGACTTTGCACCCGAGCCGATGCTGTAAAGGTTGTTCATAAAGCGGGTTCCCGTCTCGCCCCAGAAGCCCTGCTCGTCGTTGGTCGGGTCAAGCTCGACCTCGCGGATGGAGAGGGTCACGGTGCTGTATGAAACACGCGCGTCGATGCTGTTCATCTTCTTCTGATAAAGTTCAAGCTCGGCCGTAACGTCGCTGAGCCTATCCTGAATTTCGAGAATGTCATCGAGATTTGTGGCGGTCTTGAGCAGTTCCATAAGAGAGGCTTGCTCGGTCTTGAGGGCGGCAACGCGGCTTTCGGCGTCGATGTACTCGCCCGTTACGTCGTTGGTGGTGATGCTCTTGTGGCTGATACTGCCGAGCTTGCCGACGGCGTTGAGGAAGCCGTCAAGGCTGTCGGACGGAATGCGCGCGACGAAGGTGGCGCGGCGGTAGCCCTTGGAATAGCCCTCGTTGTTGACGCTTGAGGACTCAATGTAGCCCTCCATCTCGACCACCTTTTTTTCAAGAGCGGTCAAAAAAGCATCAAACTTCTTGGTCTCAACCGTCAACTCGGCATCGCGTATCATCTTACGGTCGGAGATATCGGGGACAGAGGAGCCTGCAGTGGTGTTGGTTGAGCCGTAATCTTCGGTTAGGGTTCCCTTGCTGTACTCAAGGTCGCCGGTCGCATCCGAAGCCTTGTTGCCCGCCGCACTGCAGGCGGCAAGGCTGACGATAAGCAGACACAGGGTCAATCCTAAACACATTAATTTTTTCATCTTCAACAACTCCTTTTTAATTATTGTAATCAGCACCCATTTTAATGCCGTTTATCAGCAACGAAACGGGTCTGCCGTTTAATCTTTCAGAGGGGATGCAGACCAACTGCTTTTGTCCGTTACCCTCGACAAAGTCGGCGGTCAGGCTAACCGAAATTTTCTCGGCATCGTTATCGAATTCAACCGAAAACTCGGACATCTTCTGCCCGACGATGATGAATATAGCATCGTTGGATGTGAAAAACTCCTCGGTAAAGCCTTGGGCGTTGAAATCAGCCTCGGTCTTGCCGCTTTTTCGCATAAAGTCAGCGAGAGCACCGTCGTAGCTGTCAAAGGCATAAACGCAGGGGAGGCATATATCATTGTCGGTCAGGGGGAACTGCTGAGCGCTGTCGATTGTTGACATTGTGGGCTTAGCGGTATCCGTAGCACCCTCGTAAATACTATCCTCGGTAAATTCCATATTATGTTTGTTCACTTCTGCGTCGTCGCTCTTGGCCGTCAGGGATAAAAGGGTACTTCCGCCTATTCCGGTTACCAAAAGCAGTGCAACACAGCCGACCACAGCGCTCAGCTGTCGCCGCTCTCGCTTGCGTTGCTTTGCGGCGCGGCGATAGACCTCGTCGCGAAAATCGTTTGCATCACGCATCGGCTTCCATCTCCTTCCATTCGGCGCGCAGAGCCTGTCGCGCGCGGTAAACTAAATTGTTGACCTGCTTGTTGCTCTTTTTCATAACGGCGGCCGCCTCGTCGTAGCTGAGTCCGCACAGGCAGACCAGCCGCAAGCACTCCCGATACTCAGGGTTGAGCCCCATCAGTATCCCGTTAAGTCGTCTCTTCTCATCGGTGTCGATGACGGCATCCTCAAGAGCCACCGCATCGGCGACAAACGCCGCCTCCTCGATGGGCGCCGTCTGCCTTTTGCGGCGCAGCAGGTCGACCGCTTTGTTGTGGGCGACTGTGTAGAGGTAGCTTTTTATCGAGCATTGAAAGCGGTAGCGCAGGGGGTGGACGAGCAACTCGCAGAATGCGTCCATCGCAACGTCCTCGGCATCGCTGAGGTTGCCCAGCAGGCCGTTGAGATAATATATCAGGGGCTGTCGACATTCTTCCATCAGGCAGTCGAAGGCCGTCTTGTCACCCTTGCGGAATGAACGGTAACTTTCGGTCAATCGGTCCATAACGCGCCCCCTTTCATTATATTAGTCGTTGCAAGACTCAAAAAACCTCAGTAAAATTTTAACTTTTTCATCTTCAAAATAACATAACGCGGAGCAAAAGACAACCCTTTACTCCGCGTTGTAATAATATTGTAACCTTTTAAGCCTTGTCGCCCATCAATTGCTTGTCGATGGCGGCGGCGGCAGTTTTGCCCGCGCCCATAGCGAGAATAACGGTTGCGGCGCCTGTGACCGCATCGCCGCCTGCGTAAACGCTGTCGCGGCTGGTGCGACCCTCCTCGTCGGCGACAATGCCGCCCCAACGCTGAGTTTCAAGTCCCGAGGTGGTCGACTTGATGAGGGGGTTGGGGGAGGTGCCGATGGACATAATCACGCAGTCGACGTCGAGGGTAAACTCGCTGCCCTGCTTCTCGACAGGACGGCGGCGGCCCGACGCGTCAGGCTCGCCCAGTTCCATTTGAACACATTCCATACCGCAGACGAAGCCCTCGTCGTTGCCGAGGATGCGGACTGGGTTGTTGAGCAGTTTGAACTCGATGCCCTCTTCCTTAGCGTGCTCGATCTCTTCCTTACGGGCAGGGAGCTCCTCTTCGCTTCGGCGGTATACGATGTAGACCTTCTCGGCGCCAAGGCGCATAGCGCAACGCGCCGCGTCCATAGCAACGTTACCGCCGCCGACGACGGCAACCTTCTTTGCATGCTGAACGGGGGTGTCGGCGCCCTCGCGGTAGGCCTTCATCAGATTGATGCGGGTGAGGAACTCGTTGGCCGAATAAACGCCCTTGAGGTTCTCGCCGTCGATGCCCATAAACTTGGGCAGGCCAGCGCCCGATGCGATAAATACCGACTCAAAGCCGTCCTCGAAGAGCTCGTCGACCGAGTAGGTCTTGCCGATGACGACGTTGGTCTCGATGGTGACACCGAGGGCCTTGAGGGTGTCGATCTCCTTTTGAACGATCGACTTGGGCAGACGGAATTCGGGAATTCCGTAGCTGAGAACACCGCCTGCAACGTGAAGCGCCTCGAATACGGTAACGGCGTAGCCCTTGCGCGCAAGGTCGCCTGCACAGGCAAGACCTGCAGGGCCCGAGCCGACGACGGCAACACGGTGGCCGTTGGGTGCGGCAGGGGTGGGTAGCTCGGTGCAGTGCTCGTTGTGCCAGTCGGCAACGAAGCGCTCGAGTCGGCCGATGCCGACCGGCTCGCCCTTAACGGCGCGCACGCATTTGCTCTCGCATTGGGTCTCCTGCGGACAAACGCGGCCGCAAACGGCAGGCAGAGAAGACGAACGCGCGATCACCTGATAGGCGGCCTCGAAGTCGCCCTTGCGGATCTGCTCGATAAATTCGGGAATATGTACGTTGACGGGACAGCCCGAAACGCAGGGCATAGTCTTGCAGTTAAGACAACGCTCAGCCTCGTCGGCCGCCTGCTCAGCGGTGTAGCCGGTGGTTACCTCGAAAAAGTCGCGGTTACGCTCGTGAGGGTCGCGGGTGGGCATTTCGTTCTTTTTGGGATTCATATTAGGCATTTTATTCGACCCCCTTGAAGAGATTGCAGGTGTCCTCGTGTGCCTTTCGCTCGAATGGTCTGTACATTGAGGAGCGTGCGATGGCCTCGTCAAAATCGATGAGATGGCCGTCAAAATCGGGGCCGTCAACGCAGGCAAACTTGGTCTCGCCGCCGACCTTTAAACGACAGCCGCCGCACATACCTGTTCCGTCGATCATAATGGGGTTCATACTCGCAACGGTGGAAATGCCGTACTCCTTGGTCAGCGCGCAGACAAATTTCATCATGATCAGGGGCCCGATGGTGATGACCTGATCGTATTTCTCGCCCGAGTCGATAAGGGCGCGCAAAGCGTCGGTGACAAGGCCTTTTTGGCCGTGGCTTCCGTCGTCGGTCATCATACAAAGCTTGTCGCTGACGGCGGCAAAATCATCCTCAAGAATGACGAGATCCTTGTTGCGAAATCCGACGATGGAGTGGACCTCGCAACCGAGCTGATGCAACTTTTTTGCGATGGGGTAGGCGATGGCGCAACCGACACCGCCGCCGACAACGGCAACCTTTTTAAGTCCGTCGGTGTGGGTGGCAACGCCGAGAGGGCCGACGAAATCGCAGATAAAGTCGCCCTCCGACATGTGATTGAGCTTTTCGGTGGTGGCGCCGACGATCTGGAAGATGACGGTGACCGTTCCTGCATCGCGGTCAAAATCGGCGACGGTCAGCGGAATTCGCTCACCCTCCTCGTCAACGCGAAGTATAATAAACTGTCCCGGCTCCGCCTTGCGAGCAACGGCAGGCGCCTCTACAACAAGACGCGTAACCGTGGGGTTGAGGGACTCTTTTTTAACAATGCGGTACATTGAAATGCAGACCTTCTTTCAATCGAAAACAAAGAGATGGGTATATGATAGCATACTATAAGGCAGAATTCAAACAAAAAATGAAAAAATATTAAAATAATACTTGCATTTTTCCAAAAGGTGTTGTATAATACCGCTTGTTACGAAAAGGACACTTAGCTCAGCTGGTAGAGCATCCGCTTGACGTGCGGAAGGTCAGGGGTTCGAGCCCCTTAGTGTCCACCAACAAAAAAGCCCAATTTGTCTACCGGACAAATTGTGCTTTTTTGAGTGATGCGTTCCTTTGGAACGTGATGCGCACTGCGTGCGTGATGCGTGCTTCGCCCGTGATGTAC
>JAZQID010000110.1:0-9363 GCA_045540915.1 Acutalibacteraceae bacterium | reverse complement strand
GACCGCATCGTACTCATAACGAATGGTCTTGCCGAAGGTATCGGTGCAGCTTGCTACACGGTTGAGGGCATCATAGGTCCTTGTGATCGTGCCGTTTTTATCGGTGACGGTGAGGATGTTTCCGTTAGCGTCACAGGTGTAGCTGACCGAGTCCTCCGCGCCGACATAGCCGACGATCCTGCCCGCCTGATCGTAGAAGAACTTTCTGGCCTGACCGCGTGCGTTGGTAAGCTGCTCCTTAAGGTTGAGCTCGTTGTAGCCGTAGGATACCGTGCCGCCCGATGAGGTTGACTCGGTGATGAGTCGGCCCATATCGTCGTAGGTGTAGTTTGTGGCTGCGCCCAACGGACCCGAGAGGCAGGTAACGTTGCCGAGGGTGTCGTATACGGCACGGCTTACTCCGTTGGCGGCGTCTTTAACCTCGGTGTTCTGACCTCGGGAGTTGTAGATGTACTCCTGACGGCGATTCAACGAATCGACGGTGGTCTCCACCTTACCGTGTGCGGTGTAGGTGTAGGTAACCGAGCGGCCTGCCGCGTCGGTGACAACTTGAGGAAGGTTTACGTTGTTGTAGACAGTCTGGCTTACCGTATTGCCCTTTGCGTCGATGGTTTGCAGGACGTTGCCGTTTCCATCGTAGACGGTGGTAACGGTGTTGTTTTTCGCGTCGGTGACGGTCGTGCGCCTGCCGAGCGCATCGTAGCCGTAGCGCACGGTATTGTTCTTGGCATCCTTGACCGACACAAGCTGATTGAGGCTGTTGTAGGTGTTGGTCGTGGTGTTGCCAAGGGGGTCACGGGCGGTCAGCAGGTTGTTATTCGCGTCGTAGGTGTAGGTCGTGACGTTGCCCTTTGCGTCGGTGGCGGTGAGCCTGTTGCCGAAGGGGTCGTAGGTGTAGGTCTTGCTGTTGCCGAAGGGGTCGGTCTCGCACAGCAGGTCACCGGCAGGGGAGTAGACGTAGGTGGTCGTTCCCGAAACGGCGTTTACGGCGCGGATGACCTTTGACAAGGCGTTGTACTGGTAACGGGTGGTGTTGCCAAAGTTGTCGGTTGCCGTTAGTACGTTTCCGTTTGCATCGTAGGTCTTGGTGATGGTCGCGCCCTTGGGGTTGGTCTCCTTTAGGACGTTTCCTACTGCGTCATACTCGTAGCTGATGGTGCCACCGTCTGCGAAGATCTTCTTAACGACTCTGCCCGCCTTATCGTACTGAGTCAGGGTGACGTTGCCTGCCTGATCGGTGACCTTTACGGGTCTGTCCTCGCCGTCAAACTCGTAGGAAATGAAGGTGTCGTTGGGGAACTTGACGGTGTCGTTCATCATATTGCCGTTGTAGGTGTACTCGGTCTTGTTGCCGTTGGCATCGGTTACCGAGGTCTTCTGATGATTGCCGTCGTAGGTCGTGGTGACCGTCTTGCCGTTGGTGTCGGTGGTCTTGAGCAGGTTGCCGCAGGGGTCATATTCGTACAGGGTCACGCGGTTGTCCGCATCGGTGACCGATGTGACCTGACCGAGAGTGTTGTGACCGTACTGTGTGGTGTTTCCAAGCGCATCGGTCTTGGATTTGAGCAGGCCGCCCTGATAGCTGTACAGCTCTGCGGCCTTGGCACCTACCTTTTTGCTGGCAGGCATCGATGCGGTGTCGTAGGTGTAGACGGTTACGGTGCCGCGAAGGTCGGTGTGCCGGATGAGCTGATTTCTCGCGTTGTAGGTAAAGGTCTCCTCAGGCGTGACACCGTTGACCTCGGGGTAACTGATCTTGGTCACGTTTCCTGCTTCATCATAGGTCAAGTAGGTCTTGTTGCCGTTTTTGTCGATGATGACGGTAGGCTTGTTAAAGCTGTTGTACGACTTCGTTACCGAGTGGCCGTTTGCGTCGGTCTCCTTGATGATATTATAGCTTGAATCGTACTTGTAGGTCTTGGTGTTGCCGTTTTCATCGGTGTAGGAGGTCAGCAGTCCGTCGATGTTAAATATGCGAACGCTTTGGTCGCCGTTGCGGTTGGTCGTGACACGCTTGCCGTTGGCCTCGTAGTTAAAGGTCGATACCGCTGAGCCCAAAATGCCGTCCTTCTGGGTCACAACGCGTCCGTATACATCGTAGGTATTGGTGAAGTAACATACGCCCTTTGAATCTGTACCGGTCAGGACCTGACCGATTTCGTTATAGGTGTAGGTGAGGGTGTTTGAGTTTAGGTCGCACAGGCTGACAAGCATATTGCCGTTGTAGGTCATAGTGGCCTGCCTGTTGTCGTCATCGTATACCTTGACGATCTTACCTGCTGCATTTTTCTCAAGATAGATCTTCTTACCCGACACAGCATCGGTTATGGTGGTCAGTCCGCTTGAATAGGTGATACAGGTCTCAAATCCGTTGTGGTCGACCATCTTCGCCAGTCGACCGAGGGAGTCGTAGTATTCGGTGCTCTCTGAATTGCAATTGACGGTGTAGGGATACTCTTTCGAGCGGTCAACGGTCAGTATGTAGCCCTTTTTGTTAGCCGCTGTGCAGGTGTAGACGGTGCAGTCCTCGTTCGACTCATATCGGGAATAGGTCGACGGACCCTGATAGATCTTTGCCTCGCAGCATTCAAACTCCACGCGCTTTTCAAAATTGTGATACCAGCCGACGCCAAACTCACCGGCGGCAAGTCTGGTCGAATCGTATTCCGCAACGAGACTCAGCCCTTGGCCGCCGAACAGACTCATTATGGTGTTTTTAATGGTGTGGGCACCGGTGTAAACGTCAACTGGGTCTGCAAACTTTCTTTCAGCGGCGTTGCTGTCGTTTTCGCCCCTGTTTTCGCTGGGCTTGATGCTGCTTTGAATTACGGTGATTTCACAGCATCCGCACTTGCCGCTACCGTCATTTGCGATGGCGCAAATCGTTGCTTTTCCGCCTGCTTTAGCGGTGATCTCGCCGGTTGTGGCGTTTACATATACGATGGTCGGATCGCTGCTGACCCAACGGACCGATCGGTCGGTTGCGTTTGAGGGGCTTACAGTTGCCCAAAGGCAACGGCTTTCGCCTTTACAGAGTGGTGCGTCAGGCCTGTTGATAGTTATATCTGTAACCGGAACAGGTTGAGCAACGGTGACTGTGCAGTAGCCTCTGGAGCCGTGGCCGTCACAGGCGGCGGCATAGATCTTAGCCGTGCCGGGCTTTCTTGCAAGTATGTATCCGTTCGAATAGTTTACCGCGACAACGCTCGGGTTGGAACTGAACCACCATACAGATCTGCAGGTTGCGTTGGACGGTTCGATCGTAGCGCAAAGGTCGTAGTACCATTTGCCTACTGTAAGGGTAAGACTTTCAGGGGATACTTTTGTGTTTGTAGCGTAAATCATTATTTTTTTCATCTCCTGTTAAAACATTCTTTCAATGATGACCGATTCGTTTCTGACGAGGTCAAGGTTAAAGACGGTCAGCTTACCTGCGTCATCGTGGATGGGGTGGCAGTCCTTTCCGTATTGCCAGATCGCGATATCCTTTCGGGTGATGCCCGAGGGGGCAAAGGGTGCCCAGTTGTCAGGTCGGATGAGGTGGGAGGTGGTGATCCTGTCATACTCACTCAGGGTGGGCGCCACCGCCCATACCAAGCAGGGCTTGAACAGGTCGGGGTTCAGCCTCATACCTCTGCTGAATTCGCGGTCAAAGCTGTACGCCGCGTCGGTGTTGGCCTTAAATCCTGCAATGTAACCGCCGTAGCCCATACCTTCCGCAAAGCCCTTCAGATAGTTGGTTGTTGCCTCCTCGGAGTCGCCGACCTCGATGAAGATGGCGGTGCCCTTCGGAATACCGAGTTTAACAGCGATCTCGTCAACCTTTTTCGCGTCGATAAGGCCTTGTTCCTCGGTCTTCTTTGCATCGTCGGTCAGGAAGATGGGCGCGATCTTGCAACCCATACCGTGAAGGAATTCGATCTCTCCCTTGGTAATGGCTCCCTCTCCTGTGATGTTGCGTGCCCAGAAGTTAGGGTAGACCTTGTTTCTTCTGACCCACTCAAATTCGGTCAGGTTGTTCTGCAACAGGTCGTCCGCAGGTACTTTTGAATCGACCCCGAAAAACAGACGGTCCACCTCTACGGGCGCGATAGTGTTTCCGGCAACGGTAGTTGCCTGATTATGAAAATTTCTTCTGCATGCCATTTTTATTTACCTCTTTCTTGGTTTGATTTTTTTGCAGCTGCAAGACCAATATAACGGTTAATGGGGACAACTACTGTCCTAAATAAATCGATTATTTTTTCAAGGCATAAAAAAACAGCCGCACCCAAAGGCACGGCTGAAACATTATGTTTTTTATTCGGTGGGGGAAGGTTCTTCTTTTTTTCGATTTAATGAAAGCTTTGTGAAAACAGAGGCAATAATCGATAATACCAATGAAGCGGCCATTGATACGGCTAACACGAGGGCTAAGATCACCAACGGAAACTGTATATTCTGAGAAATCTGTGATGATGTAGACAAATTGAATATGCTCGTTATCCAGAACAACGACCCATCAAACAGTATACAAGAAAGCATATATAAAATGTTGGGCAGAATGATGCGCTTGGTCATTCCGCAAGACACTATTCCGTATATGATACCAAATACAGGGTAAAGCAAATAGCTGACGATTGCTAAGAGATAGAGGTCGGAAAGCTTGAGCAATAGTACATCAATAATAAATGCGATAACCGTTAACCCAATCGGTGCAAGCAATAATGGTATAAGTCGTTTGATATCCTTACAGTTTAATTTAGCTTTCATTATAAACACCTCTTTATGATTGTAGATAGAGACACACTTGGTCTGCAACACATTTTCTGTGAGGAATTTTGTTATGTAGCATATTCAACACTTCAAATATAATAATTCCGTCGCCGTTATTGCCATCTGCGTCCACATCAATAAATATTTTTTCCATTTGAATGCGCTTATCAGGCGAATCGCCGCTGGTTTCTGTCCAACCGATTTGGCTCATAAATCCAACCATATTGTCACCGACGGACTTGGGGTTAATCTCAATGGTTAGTTCGGGAATATCCAAGGTCTTTTTGTAAACTCCGTTTTGGGTCATATAATAAGTTATTTGTTGATATGTAGTAAAATTAGTTGGCATTTCGAATGAGTAATCATTTTTGTCTAAATCTGCAACTTCATAGTCAATTCCAACAATTGCATAATACTTTGTGAAACGATAATCAGAATATTTTAATTCATCCGTGATGTTATAATCGCCATCATGGCATTTTTTAAGCCCAAATCTAGCGTTACAATCTAAATCCTTAGAAAAATCACCGCCAAACATTTTGCTGTCAGTTCTTAAATCATGGTCACAAAGCTTGTGGACATCGAGTTCTTGTATTTCACCGGTTCCGCAAGAGGTGTTTGCATATTTGCTGCCCCAATGAGGAGTGCAGATGGTTATCAGTTTGTTTACGTGATAGTCTTCGCCTATATTTTCAATGTAATACCTGGCCACCAAACCACCCATACTATGACCTACGATGTTAATCTTATGGTTTTCCGCGAGATATTCGGAACGTGCGCGGTAGAAACAGGCCTTCATTTCATCACTTCCGGATGTTCGTACATATTCCAACAAATTTTCGATATATGCCTTGAACTTTTCTGCACTGTGTACGACGGCATCTTCGTTAGGATAATTAAATACAAACAGGTTTACGTTTTCCTTATACCCTGCTGTTTTTAACTTGTTACCAAGATACAACGGGGTCTCGGTCCCGCCGGGGTTATCCACAAAGCCTGTTATCTTTTGCGAGTCTACAGCGGTGTATTTTTTGCCATCAAGAGATTTTGCGTTTATATCCGAATCAAAGTGATCGTTCTTTCCGGATGCTATGTTCGTTTTAATACCCCAAACACCTTTCGAATGGCTTGTTCTTCCGTGGATGAGGAACACCGGTGTTTTGCCGGGCACCCAAACCTCGCACGTATCACTGTATTTGCCATCGATTGTGGTAGCTGTGATGGTTGCGATTCCTGGCTTGAGGGCACTGATCCTACCTGAGTAGTCTACATTGGCCACTTGTGCGTCGGAGGTAGACCAACGTATACGACTGTCAACAATACCATCTATAGGGAAGACGGTGGCTTCAAGCTCCGTGGTTTCTCCGACCTTAAGGGTCGTACTAAACGGACTGACCTCTATGCCTGTAGGTGGGTCAGGTGGAGGTACAACAGTTATCTCGCAGGAACCGTGGGCACCGCTTGCATCGCAGACGGTGGCGTGAATGGTTGCGGTGCCGGGACTTACAGCATAGATCAAGCCTGTGTCGGGGTTGACGGTCACAACGTTCTTGTTACTTGTTGTCCAAAACAAACATTGTTCGGTTGCGTTTGTGGGAAGGACGATTCCGCAAAGGTCTTTTGAAGCACCAATTTCAAGCTTTGCTTCGGTGGGCAGAACATTTACCCCTGTCGCAAGAATGGGCTCGGTTACCGTGACCGTGCAGCAACTTCTGACTCCGCTGCCGTCACAGGCGGTGGCGTAGATAGTTGCAGTACCTGTCGATTTTGCAAATACGTATCCGTTCGAAAAGTTTACAGCAACAATCAGCGGGTTGGAACTGTGCCACCACACAGATTTACAGGTTGCGTTGGACGGTTCGACCGTTGCGCAAAGGTCATAGTACCATTTGCCTACTGTAAGGGTAAGGTTTTCGGGACATACTTTTACGTTTGTAGCGTAAATCATTTTTTATCACATCCATTGTATAATATATTTTTGATTTTTTCAACTAAAACATATTTTCGTTATGTTTTTAGTCATGTTTTTTGCAGCTGCAAGACCAATATAACTGTTAATGTGGACAACTGCTGTCCTAAATAAAAATATATTTTGAAAATTATTTCGTTTTATTTTGCATAGAAAAATCCCTCGGATCTTCTCCGAGGGATTTAGCGTTATTTGAAGGAGGGCTTGTTGACCTTGATATCGGCGAAGCGGCTGTCCTGCGGGGACGGCTCCGACATTCAATAATATTGTAACCATAAACTGCACAATTATTTCCTTATTTTCAATTAATTTCCGCCCGGTCCGTCCCTGCGTTCGCGCTTGTCGGTGACTTCGAGCTTGCCCTTTATATTGCCTGCGGAAATGTGCTCCTTCTTAGTCTCCTTTGCAGGCGCAGAGTTCTTGTTTTCAGACATATTTTACACCCCTTTCTTCGTTTAGTATGTGCTGTGGCGAGCAGGATATATATTGCGCCTGAAAGTTGCAATTGCAGGGCGGTTGTGGTATAATTTGGCTGTGTTTTTTATAAGAAAGAAGGTGAAGGGTTGAAGCGCAGGCTTTCCTACGTCATCGGCGCCGATTGCGACGGCCTGATGATAAAGGCTTTTCTAAAACGCAAGGGCTATTCCTCGTCGGTTTTGACGATGCTGAAAAAAGAGGAGGACGGTGTCGTTCTCAACGGAGAGCGCGTCTTCGTGACCCGTATGCTTTCAGTTGGCGACAGGCTTGATATCTGTATGACCGACTCCGACACATCGGCCGAGCCTGAGCCGATCGAGGTGCCGATCTTGTTTGAGGACGAAGATATCGTCGTTTACGACAAGCCAGCCGATATGGCGGTGCATCCCACAAAGAAAATTCAAAGCGGCACCCTCGCCAACAGCTTCTATCACCATATAAAAGAGGGTGCAGGTGTTTTCAGGCCGGTCTACCGATTGGATAAGGGTACGAGCGGCATCGTGGTCGTTGCGAAAAATAAGCTCGCTGCACACCTGCTCGGCGGCAATATTGAAAAGGAATACCTCTGCATCTGCGAGGGCAATTTGGCCGAAAGCGGCACCTTTGACGGCGCCATCGGGCTGAGCGATAACAGCAAGCTCAAGCGTCAGGTGCGCGCCGACGGTGACAGCGCGGTGACCCATTTTGAGCGGTTGAGCAGTTCGGGCGGCTTTTCACTTGCGAGGGTGTGGCTCGAAACGGGCAGGACCCATCAGATACGGGTACATTTTGCCGATGACGGTCACGCTTTGGTGGGGGATTTCCTTTACGGCAGGGAATATGATGAGATGCCGCGCCACGCTTTGCATTGTGGTTTGGTGCGCTTTAGGCACCCGATAACCGAGGAAAAGATGTCATTTTCAACCGATCTGCCCGAAGATATGAAAAAGTTTATAGAAAAGATTGGTTTATATTTGTAATTTGAC
Organism: Acutalibacteraceae bacterium; assembly: GCA_045540915.1. Taxonomy (GTDB): domain Bacteria; phylum Bacillota; class Clostridia; order Oscillospirales; family Acutalibacteraceae; genus RGIG2206. The sequence continues at coordinate 1,197 of JAZQID010000110.1, read as the reverse complement.
TTTATTTTTTTGATTGGGTCTGTTATAATATTTCTGTATGGTCATAAAGGCCGATATTCTTGTGCTCGGAGGGTGCAAAAATTGACGATTGAGATCGACGGACGAAAGATACATTATACCGACGAGGGAGAAGGCAAACCTATCCTGCTTTTGCACGGATGGGGGTCTTCCTGCGCCGCATACCGCTTTATTATTAAGAACTTCAGCGACCGCTTCCGTATGATCGCGCCTGATTTTCTTGGCTTTGGCGACAGCGATATGCTCAGCGAGCCTTGGGATGTATCCGACTATGTCGACCTGACCGTCAAGTTTATCAAGGCCCTCGGCATTGAGGATGCAACCCTTGTGGGACATTCATTCGGAGGCCGCGTCATTATTAAAATGGTGGGTCAGGGCTTGATCTCACCTGAGAAGATCGTCCTGATGGATGCCGCCGGAGTAAAGCACAAAAGGGGACTTTGGGCCTCTCTCAAGCTTTACACCTTTAAGACGGTCAAGTGGCTTTTGCTTCTGCCCGTTATCCGTAGGTTTTCCGCAGGTGCCCTTGAGCGTGCGCGCGGATTTTTCGGCTCAGCCGACTACAACAGCGCGCCTGCCGTCTTGCGACAGACGCTTGTCAAGGTTGTAAACGAGGACCTGTGCGAATATATGCCCAATATCAAGTGCCCGACCCTGCTCATCTGGGGTGATAAGGACACCGCAACCCCTCTTGCCGATGCAAAGGTTATGGAAAAACTCATTTCCGACAGCGGCCTTTGTGTAATCAAGGGCGCGGGTCACTTTTCCTTTATCGACAGTCCCTATGAGGTCAACGCGATCCTCAACAGTTTCTTCGGAGGATAAGGCTGATGGATGCTATTCTTTTGATAATTGCAGGAGTGTTGCTTGCGGTCGGCGGTTGCTTTGCTCTGTCGGGCGACCTTCATATGCTGCAGCAAAATTCATATTACCTGTCCCGTTACGGCCGATGGCTTAAAGGCTCGCTTGGCAGTTTTGTTCCGCGACTCTTTTGGGTGGTTGTGCTGGGCGTTGCATCGATCAATATATATGTGCTTGTCGCGGCATCGGCGCTTTTTGCGCTTGTATATGCCCTGTCTGCACCCAAAAAGCAGAAAAAGGCCATCAAGCCGCTCGTAGTTACCGCCCGTGTCAAACGGCAATTTTTTACCAAGTCGGATCGTAGCCATGTCGTTCTGT
>JAZQID010000109.1:0-2031 GCA_045540915.1 Acutalibacteraceae bacterium | reverse complement strand
GCCCTGAGCTTGCTCGATTTCGAGCTTTTTGCAAAGGTAGCCCATAAGTACGGCGTCCCCCTCATCATCGACAACACCTTTGCCACCCCCCTAATCTGCCGTCCTATCGAATCGGGCGCCGCCATCGTCACCCATTCGACCACCAAGTACATCGACGGACACGGCGTTTCGGTCGGCGGCTGCATCGTCGATTCGGGCAAGTTTGACTGGAAGAAGCACGCCGACAAGTATCCCGGACTCTGCACACCCGACGACAGCTATCACGGTGTCGTTTACGTCGACAGGTTCGGCCTCGAGGGTGCCTTTATTACCAAGGCCACCGCTCAGCTGATGCGCGATTTCGGCTCCATTCAATCGCCGCAGCACGCCTTCTACATCAACCTCGGACTTGAGAGCCTCCACGTCAGAATGAAGCGCCACTGCGAGAACGCGCAGGCGGTTGCCGAGTATCTGCAGAACAATGATAAGATCGCTTGGGTCAGCTACTGCGGACTCAAGGGCGACAAATACTATGACCTCGCGCAGAAATATCTGCCCAACGGCTCCTGCGGAGTCGTAAGCTTCGGCGTTAAGGGTGGCAGAAAGGCCGCCGAGAAGTTTATGAAGAGCCTCAAGGTCGCCGCCATCGAGACCCACGTTGCCGATGCACGCACCTGCTGTCTGCATCCTGCCAATGCGACCCACCGTCAGATGAACGACGAGGAGTTGCTTGCCGCAGGCGTTCTGCCCGATCTCGTCCGTTTTTCCTGCGGACTTGAGAATGCTCAGGACCTTATCGACGACATTCAGCAGGCTCTTGATAAAGTCACCGAATAGGAGAATGACGTATGCCTATCAAAATACCCAACGAGCTGCCTGCCTATAAGACACTTACCGATGAAAACATTTTCGTCATGGACGAAAATCGTGCCGTCACGCAGGATATCCGTCCGTTGAGAATTGCGATCGTCAACCTCATGCCCACCAAGATAGACACCGAGACTCAGCTTCTGCGCCTGTTGGGCAACACGCCCTTGCAGGTACAGGTCGAGCTGCTTCATATGAAGTCGCACGAGTCGAAGAACACCTCAAAAGAACACTTGCTCGCCTTTTACAAGACCTTTGACGACATCAAGCATATGAATTTTGACGGAATGATCATCACAGGCGCACCCGTCGAGCTGCTTGAGTTTGAAGAGGTCGAGTACTGGCAGGAACTTTGCGATATAATGGAATGGTCGAAAAAACACGTCCACAGCACCCTGCACATCTGTTGGGGGGCACAGGCAGGCCTTTACTACCATTTCGGTGTTCCGAAGTTCCCGCTTGAGAAGAAGATGTTCGGCATCTTTCCCCACAAGGTCGTGCGCAAGAGTTCCATCCTCTTCAGAGGCTTTGACGACGTGTTTATGGTTCCCCATTCAAGAAGGACCACCGTCTATGCCGAGGACGTTGAAAAGTGCGGCGGGCTGAAAATTCTTGCCTCCTCCGACGAGGCGGGTCTTTATGCCGTTATGACCGAGAACGGCAAGCAGATATTCATTATGGGCCATTCGGAGTACGACGCGCTTACCCTTAAGCGTGAATACATACGCGATAAGACGGCAGGTATCCCCATCGATATCCCCAAGAATTACTTCCCGAATGACGACGATACCCTTGACCCCGTCGTTTCGTGGAGATCCTGTGCTAACCTGCTCTTCTCCAACTGGCTGAACTATTTTGTATATCAGACTACTACATTCAATCTGGATGAGATTCAGTAACCGAAAGGATGATAAAACATGGCAAAACTGACCTTTAAGACCGACAACTGTAAAGGTTGCGGACTTTGCGTTGACGCTTGTCCGAGAAACCTTATTCAGCTGTCGAAGGAAAAGATCAACAAAAAGGGACACCATCCCGCAGAGATCATCAACGAAGCGGACTGCATAGGCTGCGCTTGTTGCGCAATTATGTGTCCCGACTGCATAATCAAGGTAGAAAGGTAAGGTGAACAGTTATGGCAGATAAGGTTTTGATGAAGGGTAACGAAGCTATCGCCGAGGCCGC
>JAZQID010000108.1:0-1566 GCA_045540915.1 Acutalibacteraceae bacterium | reverse complement strand
TGGTGCTGTCAGGCCCTCGACCCGATAGGACGGGTCTTCGGTATGGACGGGGTCATTATGATGGCCTTTATCCTCGGTATGCCCGCTAATGAGATAGTCATTCCCATCGCCGTTATGGCATACGTAAGCTCGGGCACGCTGGTGGACATAACCGATATCGGAATGCTCAGGGAATTGCTGGTCGCAAACGGCTGGACATCGACGACTGCCCTGTGCGTGCTTATATTTTCACTGATGCATTGGCCCTGCACTACGACCCTTTTGACCGTCAAAAAGGAAACGGGAAGTATGCGCGACACCCTGCTCGCCTTTGCGATACCCTCGGTGTGCGGACTGCTATGTTGCCTGATAGTCAACGGAGTGTCACTTTTGTTTAGCTGATGCCTTGCAAAAGAGGTGGGGGTGTGGTAAAATTGGTTTGCAGACCCTATGATGAACAAGGAGAGCATAACGATGGGAAGAATTTATACCTCGATCGATGAATTGATCGGCAACACACCCCTTCTCCAGCTTAAAAATATAGAAAAGAAGTACGGACTGCAGGCGCGCTTGCTTGCAAAGCTCGAGTATCTCAATCCCGCAGGCTCGGTCAAGGACCGCGTTGCAAAGGCTATGATCGAGCAGGCCGAGCAGAGTGGAAAACTGACCGCCGACTCGGTCATAATCGAGCCTACCTCAGGTAACACGGGAATAGGTCTTGCGGCGGTTGCGGCCTCCCGCGGATACAGGGTCATCATCGTTATGCCCGACTCAATGTCGGAGGAAAGGCGTATGCTGATGACCGCCTACGGTGCCGAGTTGGTGCTTACCGAGGGTGCAAAGGGTATGAGCGGCGCGATCGAAAAGGCTGAAGAGCTCGCAAACGAGATGCCGAATGCCTTTATCGCAGGCCAGTTTGTCAACCCTGCCAACCCTGCGGCACACCGCGAAACTACGGGGCCTGAAATATGGCGCGACACCGACGGCGAGGTGGATGTTTTCGTCGCAGGAGTGGGTACCGGCGGTACCGTTACGGGTACGGGCGAGTATCTTAAGCAGATGAACCCCGATATTAAGGTGGTCGCGGTCGAGCCGTCGGCATCGCCCCTTTTGACCGAGGGTAAGGCGGGCCCTCACGGAATACAGGGCATCGGCGCTAATTTTATTCCCGATACCCTCAACACCGACGTTTACGACGAGGTGTTGACTGCCGCTGAGGAGGATGCCTATACCTTTGGCCGTGAGATAGGACGCAGCGAGGGAATATTGGTGGGCATTTCATCGGGTGCGGCTCTGTGGGCGGCGGTCGAGGTGGCAAAGCGCCCCGAAAACGCGGGCAAGACGGTGGTCGTGCTTTTGGCTGATACGGGAGACAGGTATCTTTCCACCGAAATGTTCAGGCAATAAGGCTTATAACGGCGAGGGCAAACTGAACTGCCTCTCGCCGTTGATTTATTTGTGTTAATATGATATGCTTGCGCTACAATAGGGACAAAAATTTAATTTTATGTTATAATTATAAAAACCACCTAACCAACCACTTATTTTACCGACTATATAGGCATAACAATCATGATTGAAGCAAAG
>JAZQID010000107.1:0-9176 GCA_045540915.1 Acutalibacteraceae bacterium | reverse complement strand
ACATGGCTACGATCCGACTTAGGACCTCGATAATGCGGCGCAGGAATTGCTTCGTTACGGCGCAGATAAGGTATACGTCTACGATGAGCCCGAGCTGAAGGACTTCGTCATCACACCCTATGCCAACGCCTTCTCCGACTTCATCGAAAAGGTAAAGCCCTCCTCCATCCTCGTCGGTGCAACGGTGCTCGGCCGCTCCCTTGCACCCAAGGTTGCGGCGCGCGTCCACGCAGGACTTACCGCCGACTGCACCATTCTCGAGATGAAGGAGAACACCGACCTCGTCCAGATAAGACCCGCTTTTGGCGGCAACATTATGGCGCAGATCGTTTCGCCTAACACCCGTCCGCAGTTTTGTACCGTAAGATATAAGGTCTTCTCGGCGCCTGCACCCTGCGAGCCTAAGGGCGAGGTGGTGCGTATGACCCTGCCGGCAGATGAGCTGCTTTCAAACACCGAGGTGCTTGAGGTGGTCAAAAAGCCGGAGGAGACCGATATTTCCGATGCCGACGTTATCGTTGCGGTGGGCAGAGGACTTCGCTCCAAGGATGACCTCAAGCTCGCAAAGGAGCTTGCCGAATTGCTCGGCGCACAGCTTGCCTGTACGCGCCCCTTGGTGGAAGCAGGCTGGCTTGATGCAAAGCAGCAGATCGGCCTTTCGGGCAGAACGGTCAAGCCGAGCCTGATAATCACCCTCGGTATCTCGGGCGCGATTCAGTTTGCATCGGGTATGAACAAATCCGATGTCATCGTCGCGGTCAACAGCGACCCCAACGCCTCCATCTTCGATGTGGCGCATTACGGATTTGTGGGCGACCTTTACGAAGTGGTACCGCAATTGATTACATACGCAAAGGAGAGCCGCGATGTATAAGAACATAACTCCTGCCGATATCGAGCAGCTTAAAAAGATAGCCGCACCCGACAGGGTGTTTGACCAAGGTCAGATAAGCGAGGATTACAGCCACGACGAGCTTGGAAGTATTCGCAATATGCCTGAGGCACTTGTCAAGGTAATGTCGACCGAAGAGGTCGCCGCAATTATGAAATATGCCGACGAGAACAAAATTCCCGTCGTCGTCCGCGGAAGCGGAACAGGACTGGTCGGCTCGTCGGTCGCCCTTCACGGCGGAATAATGATCGAGACCCTTGGTATGAACAAGATTCTCGAGCTCGACGAGGAGAACCTGACAGTGACCGTCCAACCGGGCGTGCTGCTGATGGAACTTGCCGAGTTTGTCCAGTCTCACGACTTCCTCTATCCGCCCGATCCGGGTGAAAAATCCGCCACTATCGCGGGCAATATCAGCACCAACGCAGGTGGAATGAGAGCGGTGAAGTACGGCGTTACCCGTGACTTTGTCCGCGGCTTGACGGTCGTTTTGCCAAACGGCGAGATCGTTACTCTCGGCGGCAAGGTGGTCAAAAACAGTACCGGCTACAGCCTGCTCAACCTTATAATCGGCTCCGAAGGCACCCTCGGCGTTATAACCGAGGCGGTGCTCAAGCTTATTCCCTTGCCGAAGGTATCCATCAGCCTGCTTGTGCCCTTTGAATCGATGGCTGCCGCCATTCAGACGGTGCCTGCCATTATCAAGAGCCGCGCATCCCTGACGGCCATCGAGTTTTTCGAGAGGGACACCGTCCTCTTCGCCGAAGAATACCTCGGTAAGAAGTTCCCTGATACATCAAGCCCTGCCTACCTCTTGCTGACGGTCGACGGCAACGACAAGGCTGCGGTCGAGGACGAACTGACCAATGTCGCCAAGCTTTGTATGGAGCGCGGCGCACCCGATTCCTTCATCGTTGATACCGAGGAGCGCAAGGACTCGGTATGGAAGGCGAGGGGAGCCTTCCTTGAGGCGATCAAGGCGTCCACCACCGAAATGGACGAGTGCGACGTTGTCGTACCGCGCAACCGCGTTGCCGATTTCATCCAGTATACCCACGAGATAGCCAAGCAGCTTAATATCCGCATACCCAGCTTCGGCCACGCAGGTGACGGCAACCTGCACGTCTACATCTGCAAGGATGAGCTTGACGAGGCACAGTGGGAAGAGAAGCTCAATAAGGCGTTTGAGTTGATGTATACCAAGTCAAACGAGCTCAACGGACTTGTTTCGGGCGAGCACGGCATTGGATATGCTAAGAAGGACTTTATGCTCGACACCTACGGCGAGACCCAGATCGAGCTGATGCGCGGCATCAAAAAGGTCTTCGACAAGAATAACATTCTCAACCCCGACAAACTGTTTTAATCGAAAAACCTCTCGTTCAACGAGAGGTTTTTTCATATCCGCCTTGAAAAAGTCAGGCTGACTTGCTATAATCAAACAGTAGCATTAAAAGAAAGGCAGGTGGCCGATTTGACCCTTGAAAATATCGTAAGTAAGACTAAGCTGTATCTCTTCGATATGGACGGAACGGTCTACCTCGGTGACGAGATATTCGATTTCACCGCGCCGCTGCTCGAGGAAATAAAGGCTCAGGGCGGCCGCTACCTTTTCATTACCAACAACTCCTCGAAAAATGCCGCCGACTTCGTGGAGAAAATGGCTCGTCTCGGTATTAAGACCGCCGAGGACGAGTTTGTGACCTCGGGCGGTGCAACGGCACAGTTTATGCTCGAAAACCATCCCAATGCACCTATCTATATCTGCGGTGCGCCGTCGCTTAAATCGGAGTTCGAAAAAATCGGACTGACCGTCACCGACGACCCTGCCGAAGCCGAAGCGGTGGTGCTCGGCTCCAATCCCAAACTGTCCTTTCTGCAGATAGAGGATGTCTGCCGCATACTTTTCACCAAAGACGTGCCCTACGTCGCTACCCATCCCGATATGACCCTGCCGACCGAATTCGGTTGCGTGCCCGATTGCGGTGCCCTCGCCGATATGATTGAGGCTGCAACCGGCAAACGCCCCATTTTTATCGGCAAGCCTGCGCCTTTGATGGTAGAACTTGCGATGCTCCGATGCGGCTGTGACCGCGCCGAGACCCTGCTTATCGGCGACCGCCTTGACACAGATATACCCAGCGGTATCAATGCAGGGGTCAACACAATTCTTGTATTCAGCGGTTCGACCACACCTGAAATGCTCGCTCAGTCGCAGGTCAAGCCCGACCTTGCGATCGCTGATTGCAGTGTGCTGCTCGACACCCTGCGCAAGTAAAATTATGTAAACTAAATAACGCAAAACAAAAGGGAAACAGCTGTCAAGCTCGTTTCCCTTTAATATTTATGTAACCTTATTTACCATGCTGTAATAGGACTGCGATTAAGAGCTGTGATATGCCCGTTTTCATCGAGGGTCACATAGTACTCAACAGGGTCGTTTAATTCCATATCAATGAGATCAAGGGCGTATATTTCATCGTCAACAGTCGTGCTTTCGGAGATGGGCAGCAGGGCGGTCGCCTTCCAGTAATAGAGGGTGTTGTCATCGTCGTCGAAGGTAGTGCCCTCCTCACCGCTCGGGTGATTGCGCAGGAACTTGTCGCATTTGTCTTTGTTGTCAAAGAATGCATAGAATGGCGCCTTAAGGTACCATTGCTTTTCGCCTTTTTCACCCTCGGTAAAGCAGAATTTATGACCCATTCCAAGCTCGATCTGAACCGCCACAGCACCAATTGCCGAAGTATTCTTGGGCAGGGAACTCTCGCCTGCGATGATGGGCTGTGTACCGTCGGCGAGCTTTTCGTAAAGCAGGTCGCTTGTGCCGCCTGTTTCAAGGTCGAAGTAGTAGGTGTACCAACTCTTATCGGCCGATTGGTAGCGTCCGTACTCAATGTATACCTTACCCGATTCGGTGTCGACGTAATACTGCGAAAATGCGGATATATCCTCGTCATCTTCACCATAAATGGTCACATATAACGCCTTGCTGCCGTAATAATACTTCTCGTCCATATCGTCCGCCGGCGAAACGGAAACAGAATAGTCGCCGAGCGTTGCCCTAAAGATCACGTCGACACGCTTGCCCTCGTCATCGGTGCACACGAGGGACTGACCGCCATCAAGGTGGATTTCGAAGGAATCCTCGCCGTATCCGTTATAGTCGGCATAGATGAGCTTGTCGCCGTCGTAGTAATAATCGATAGAGATGTCGTATTCATCGTCGGTAACCGTCTGCTTGCGATACTCCTTGAAGGCGGCGTCCTTTTCGGGATCGGGACGGGCACAGAAGGGGTCAGCCTTGCGGAAGGCCGCCAAGGCATCGCGAACCGTTTCCTCCGAGTGAAGCAGGCCTGCCTGCTCGGCCTCGGTGAATTTAAGGCGCGGCTTAAAGCCTGCACAACTGCAAAGGCTTGCGAGCAACACAACGGAAATAACCAAGCTAATAACGCGTTTCATATAACCCACCTCCTGAATTTGCAACCAAATTATAGCATAAAATCAAGCTTTTTTCAACGGTAAAATAGTCACTCACGACGTCGAAAAAATAACAGTAGCACTTTTTGACGAAATGTGTTAAAATAGATTAAAAGTCATTTTCTATTGCTTTACGGAAGGGGTGATCTGCTTGCCGATGAAGATAATTTGGACCGTATTGGGACTGCTTGGCAGTGCCGTCGGTCTCTTTTTGCTGTGGGTCTTGCTTATGGGTGTTCTCGCCCTGTTCATCGACCCGAGCAAGAATTATATGCACAACAGCAAGCTGCACCGCAGTCTTGCCAAGCCGGTGCTCTACGCCCTCAACTTCCTTGCAGGCGCACGCATCAAGGCAAGCGGAACCGAGAAAATACCGACCGATAGCCGCTTTTTGTTGATATGTAATCACCGCTCCGATTTTGACCCGTTGGTTACTTGGCAGGTGCTTTGGAACTATGATCTTGCCTTTATTTGCAAGCCGCCCGTTTTCCGCATCCCGATCTTTGGGCGTATAATCCGCAAACTTTGCTTTATGCCTATCAATAGGGAAGACCCGCGCGAAGCAATGCGCACGATAAATCACGCCGCAAGCCTCATTCAGAATGACGAGGTCAGCGTGGCCGTCTACCCCGAGGGTACGCGCAGTAAAGACTGTCGGCTGTTGGAGTTTCACAGCGGCGTCCTCAAGATAGCGCAGAAGGCCAACGTGCCGGTCGTCGTGGCCACCGTGCAGGGCACCGAGAAGATATGCCACAATTTCCCGTGGCGCCGTTCTAAGATAGAGCTTGACGTCCTCGAGGTCATACCTGCCGAAAGGGTAAAGGCTGAGCGTTCAACTGCTCTCGGTGAGTACGCGCGGTGGTTGATGGCGGCAAAACTCGAAGGCGATGATATTTTTGAATAAAAACCTCGGCAGTTCGAACTGCCGAGGTTTTTTGCATCTTAAGTTTACTTGAAGGTGCTGAGGTCGAGGCCCTTAACGGTGCCAAAGAACTCGCGAAGGGTGTTGAGCATGATCTCAACTCCGCCCTCCTTGTCACTTTCAAGGTTGAGGGGCATAACGGGGTCGTGCACCGACAAACGAAGCAGGAACCAGCCGTCACCGTCAGCGCAGGAAACGCGGATTCCCTCGCGGTTATCGTCGGCAACCTGCCAGCCCTCGCGTGAGCGGCTGAACTCCTCAAGAGCCGCGATGGTGTTAAGACCTGCGGTGCGGAAATCGGGCTCGGTGATATTAAGGCGGATCTCCTTGCGTTCGACGGGCTCTTTGAGGTTCTTGATGAGATCCTCGATGTCCTTGCCTTCGCGGTGAAGCTGAGCCGCCTTGATGATAATACGGGTGATAAGGTATGCGCCGTCGTCGAGGAAGTAGTTGCTTCTGAAGGCGGCGTGACCCGAAGTCTCAATGGCGAGGGGACAAACGCGGCCGCTTTCGGTCAGGCGTATAGCCTCGTCGATGACGTTCTTATATCCGCGGCGGTAGCGGTAATGCTGACCGCCGAGGTCTTCTTCAAGGAACACCTTCAGTCCGCTTGAAGTGACCGAGTCGGTAACGATGGTGCCGTTGGGCTCATCTTCAAGGGCAAGGGTCGCGGCGAGAGCGATCAGACGGTTGCGGTTGATCTCGGTTCCGTCCTTGCCGACAGCGCCTGCGCGGTCAACGTCGGTGTCGAAAAGGATACCGAGGTCGGCACCTGCCTCAACGGTTGCGCGGCTGCCGCATTCCATAGCGTACATATCCTCAGGGTTGGGAACGTGGTTGGGGAAGCGGCCGTCGGGTTCAAGGTTGATACTGCCCGAGATATCTGCACCGAGGGGAGCGAGCACGTCGGTGGCGTAAAATCCACCCGAGCCGTTGCCTGCGTCGACGACGAAATGAAGTCCCTCGAGGGGCTTCTCCCACGGCATAACTCCCAAGCCGTCGGTGATCTTTTTTCTCAAATATGTAGCATACTCGGAAAGGAAGTTGCAGGGGATGATCTTGCCGTAGGTGGCAACCGAATAGAGCCTCTCGCTCTGGGCAATATCGATGATATCGCTGATATCCTTGCCGTCAAGGCCGCCCTCACGGGTGAAGAACTTGAGTCCGTTGCGCTCGAAGGGATGGTGGCTCGCCGTAATGGAAATGGCGGCGTCACAGCCCTTGAGCACGGTGGTCATAAACATAGCGGGTGTAGTGCACATTCCGCAGTCAAGCACCTGCATACCCGACTAGTTAAGGGCATGGATGAGCGCGTTTTTGATGCGCGGTCCCGAAAGTCTGCAGTCGTGGCCGACGGCAACGACCGTCTGGTCGGGGCAACCCCTCTTGTAAAGCCAGGTTGCAAATGCACGTCCAAGCAGGAATACAACGTCGTCGGTCAGGGTAACCTCCTGATCGTTGACGCCCTCAATGGCGACACCGCGAATATCGGTTCCGCTTTTAAGCTTGAGAAGATCCATATAATTATTCCTTTCCGTCTATTTTTCCGTTGGTGATCCGAATCACGCGAGAGGTAAGCTCGGCGATGGACATATCGTGGGTTATCATAATGACAGTGTGGCCCTTTGCGGCCATTGAACGCAGGATGTCGGTGACCTGAAGTGCGGCATCGGGGTCGAGATTTCCCGTTGGCTCATCGGCGAGGACGAGCATCGGGTCGGCGGCGATGGCGCGTGCGATGGCCACCCTCTGACATTGACCGCCCGAAAGCTGACAGGGCAAATGCTTTGCACGCTGGGCCAGCCCCACACGCTCAAGCGCCTGCTGAGCCATCTGCCTGCGTTCACGGTAATGCAGATTTCGGTAAATAAGTGGAAGCTCCACATTTTCCAAGGCGGTCAGGGAAGGAATAAGGTTGTGATTCTGAAAAACGAAGCCGACCGACCGATTCCTTATCTTTGCAAGAGAGCCTTGGGAAAGGGATGAAACATTCCTGTTATCTAAATAATACATTCCCGCGCTCTGAATGTCAAGACAACCGAGAATATTCATCAAAGTGGATTTACCTGAACCCGATGGGCCGGTTATTGCAAGAAACTCACCTTTGTCTGCCGAAAAGCTGACCTTATCAAGCGCATAAACAGGTGTTTGCGCGCCGTTATAGACCTTGCTGAGACCTTCAACCTGAACTACCGGCATAAAAGACATCCTCTCTTTTTGTAAGATAATGTATTAAAAAGTTGTTAAGATTTTGTAATAATTATGGATTTAATTGACTTTTAGCGTCGAAAGGTATATAATCTTTACAACTGAAAGTATGCCCTGAATAACCATTGGTATACTATAACTACTCGCGCAGGAGAGGAAGATTCAGCATGAAGCGTCGCGTCGACCGCATAAACAGTGAACAGTCGCTGGATTCCTACCGCTCAAAAGGAAGAAAAAGCGGATTACGCATTTTTCTGACGGTGCTTTCGGTCGTCTTGTCGATCGTTATCGTCTTTTGTTCGGTGGGCTATATTTATATAAAAAGTCTGCTTTCTAACATCGAACGTGTCGAGGTCAACGAGGAAAGCATCGGTGTTACGAGCGAAGCGGAAAAGATATACGAGGACTATACCAATATCGCCCTCTTCGGACTTGATACACGCGAGAAGGATGACGAGGGCAGAAGCGACGCCATTATGATCGTCAGTATCGACCGTGTCCACGGCAAGATAAAGCTTACCTCCATTGCTCGCGACAGCTACGTCGAGATCGAACGAAAGGGCAAGGTGACCCACGATAAGATAACTCACGCCTGGATGTACGGCAAGCACGAGCTGGCCATCAAAACGCTGAATCAGAACTACCAGCTCAACATCACCGACTTCGTGTCGATGAACTTCTATCAGTTCGCCGAGATAATCGATTACATCGGCGGAGTTGATATCGACGTTAGCCGCAGTGAAAAGAACGTTATGAACGAGTACTATATTCCCTACCTTAATTCCTACGGAATAAAGTGCGATTATATTACAAAAACAGGTATGCAGCATCTGTCGGGCGGACAGGCCTTGGCATATTCTCGCAACCGCTACACAGGCTCTGACATTGACCGAGGCAACCGTCAGCGCGAGGTCATTATGGCTATGTACGATCAGGTCAAGACGTTGCCGGTCAGCAAGTTCCCGACCCTTATCAAGAAGGTGCTTGCCCAGTGCACCACCTCGATGACCGACAGCGAGATGCTCGATCTCGCCACCTGGGCGGCGACTGCTCAGCCTGAGTTTGAGCAGTTGGGACTGCCGACCGAGCTAAAGACCGATATGATAAACGGAATTTCCTACGTGGTCTACGACCTTGACGATGCCGCCATCGAAATACGCAACTTCATACACGAAACGGGCAACTACGCCCCGTCCAAGAAGGAAAACTCTTCCACAGTATCGGGTAACTAAACAATTATCTTTTTTCGTCACACAGGGGAGTGAAAGGATTGAAAAATAACGTCGAACGTCGCGACCATCCCGTAAAGCCGCAGAGCAAGCCGCTTTACGAGTTTATAAAACGCGTTTTTGACGTCGTTATGTCGGCGCTGGCGCTTGTTATTCTGTCACCTTTGTTTCTCGTGGTGGCGATTCTTGTCCGTCGCGACGGCGGCCCTGCCTTTTTCAAGCAGGTGCGTGTCGGTAAGGACGGCAAGACCTTTATGCTCTACAAATTTCGCAGTATGGTGGTGGGCGCCGATTCCCCCGAGATGCTTGCCAAGGTGCAGGAGCTAAACGAGCTTGACGGCCCTGCCTTCAAGGCGGCGAAGGACCCGCGCATCACCAAGTCGGAGGCCAAGCGGTCTTAGGAAGACAAAATATCTCTCCAACTCCTTGGCTCACAGAACGACATGGC
>JAZQID010000106.1:0-7607 GCA_045540915.1 Acutalibacteraceae bacterium | reverse complement strand
TTTTCAGAGCCTTTGTTGCTCATCTTAAACGCTAACTGCTGTTAGCTTAAATGTCCTTTTTACTCACTGTTTAGTAAGAAAAGTTACTCAAAAAAATTTGGGTCCGTTTCTTTCGTTGTTTAATTTTCAAGGTCCTTTTGTCGCTCCCCTTTTCGTTGGGCGCCTGATTATATTACCACATCACTCCCCCCTTGTCAACACTTTTTTTCTGAAATTTGCAAAGTTTTTTTCAGCCCCAAAATATAGTGTTTTTTGCCTCTGCAAAGCACAAGTCAAAGGCCCTCGAAAAGCAGCTTTTCCTTACATTATTATATATAATACACAAGACCCGCACCGCTCGGATACAAAAATTTTCAAAAAGAAAAAATTGTAATATGTATAACAGTGTGATATAATGTTATGGTTAAAACATTTATGAGGAAGTATCGGTTTTATGAAACAGGAAAATTTACGCAATATCGCCATTATCGCCCACGTTGACCACGGCAAGACCACCATCGTGGACAAGCTGCTCAAGCAGGCAGGCACCTTCCGCTCCAACGAGCAGGTGGCCGAGCGAGTTATGGACTCCAACGACATTGAGCGCGAGCGCGGTATCACCATTTTGTCAAAGAACACCTCCTTGGTCTACAAGGACGTTAAGATCAACATCGTTGACACCCCCGGCCACGCTGACTTCGGCGGCGAGGTCGAGCGTATTCTTATGATGGTCGACGCGGTACTGCTGTTGGTCGACGCCTTCGAGGGCTGTATGCCCCAGACCCGCTTCGTTCTGAAGAAGGCGCTTGCCCTCGGAAAGAAGCCCATCGTCGTTATAAACAAGATCGACAGGCCGATGGCGCGACCTGCCGAGGTCATTGACGAGGTGCTCGACCTTTTCATCGAGCTGGATGCCGACGACGACCAGCTTGAGTTCCCCGTCGTTTACGCTTCTGCACGCGACGGTTACTCTTCCCTCGACCCCAACGTGCGCGATGGCGATATGCGTCCCCTGCTCGATGCCATTCTCGAGCATGCGCCGTCCCCCGAGGGTGATCCCGATGCACCCCTGCAGCTGCTTTTTTCCAACGTCGACTACGACGACTACCTTGGCCGCATCGGCGTTGGCCGAGTTGAACGCGGTCGGGTCAAGACGGGCGACAACGTCGTCCTTTGCCATTCCGACGGCACCACCAGCAACGTCAAGATAACCCGACTTTATCAGTTCGAGGGCCTCAAAAGAGCCGAATGCGAATCTGCATCGGTGGGCGACCTTGTCGCCGTTTCGGGACTTGCCGACCTCAACATCGGCGAGACCGCCTGTGCGCCCGACTGCATCGAGCCCCTCCCCTTTGTAAAGATCGACGAGCCGACGGTGTCGATGAACTTCATCGTCAACAATTCCCCCTTTGCAGGCAAAGAAGGCAAGTTCGTCACCTCGCGCAACCTGCGTGAGCGCCTTTTCAAAGAGGTTGAGACCAACATCAGTATGAGGGTCGAGGAGACCGACTCGGCCGACACCTTCCGCGTATCAGGTCGAGGCGAACTGCACCTTTCCATCCTCATTGAAACTATGCGACGTCAGGGCTATGAATTTCAGGTTTCGCGGCCGCAGGTCATCTACACCGAACAAGACGGCGTGCTGATGGAGCCGATGGAGCTGCTTATTATCGAAGTGCCCGAATCCTACGTCGGTGCCGTAATCGAGAAGCTCGGCTCACGCAAGGCGGAGTTGCTCAATATGGGCAGCCGCGAGGCAGGCTCCACCCATATTGAATTCCGAATTCCGTCCCGCAGTCTTATGGGATACCGCTCTCAGTTTATGACCGACACCAACGGCAACGGCATTATGAACCACATTTTCGACGGCTACGAGGCCTACAAGGGCGACATTCCCGAGCGCAGTGCAGGCTCCATCATCGTCCACGAGGACGGCGAGTCGACTGCATACGGCCTTTTCAACACGCAGGACCGCGGCCGCCTTTTCATCGGCCCCGGTGTGCCCGTTTACGAGGGTATGGTGGTTGGTGAGAACCCCAAGGGCGAGGACATCGTCTGCAACGTCTGCAAGAAAAAGCACGCCACCAACACCCGCGCATCAGGAAGCGATGAGGCGCTCAAGCTTACTCCGCCGAGCACCTATTCGCTTGAGCAGGCGCTTGAATTCATCAAGGATGACGAGCTTGTCGAGGTGACTCCCAAATCCATCCGCCTGCGCAAGATGATACTTTCCAAAGAGCTTCGTATGAAGCAGGCGAGCAAGCTCAAGCGCTGATCGCAATCAAAATTCTGACAAAGGAGGCAGGCCGATGAACTCGGTTGGCAAGGCAAGGACCTATATCATTCTCGACCTTGAATGGAACAGCGCCTACTGCAAGTGGAAGCAGCGTTTTCTCAACGAGATCATCGAGATCGGCGCCGTAAAGTTGGACTCCGACCTGCGCGAAGTGGACAGGTTCCAATGCTTTGTCAAGTCGCGCCTGACCAAGAAGCTGAGAAGCCGCTTCAAAGGCCTGACCAACATCTCCAACGAGGATATGCTCAGCGGAATTCCCTTTGATGAAGCGGTGCGCCGCTTCACCGACTGGGCAGGCAAGGACACCGTTACGCTGACCTGGAGCAATTCCGACGTCTACGCCCTGCTTGACAATATGACCACCCTGCTCGACACCGAGAGCATCCCCTTTTTGTACCTCTACGGCGATATGCAGAAGTATGTGCAGGAGAGGCTCGGCGTGACGGGCAATCAGATCTCGCTGACTGCCGCCGCTGAAAAGATGGATGTCGACTTCAAGGAGTTTGCGGCGCATCGTGCGCTGGGCGACTGCCTTTGCAGTGCCGAACTGCTCAGGCGCACCTGGGTCGAGGGCGGACTGGACAAGTACCTCGTTGACACCACCGACCCGTCCTATTACGCGCGGCTGACCTTCAAGCCCTACATCATCTCCGACATCAACAGTCCCCAGATCGACAAGAGCCAGCTGAGAATTCGTTGCCCGAAGTGCAACAACTACCTCAAGCGGCGATCCAAATGGCAGTTCAAGAATCGCTACTTCCGCGCCGATATGCACTGCACCCGTTGCGACGCCGACTTCGTCGGTCGCATACGCTTCAAGAAGCTCTATGACCGCGTCGCTGTCAGCAAGTATGCGGCTGAGCCACCCGTTAAAGAAGAGACCAAAGAGGAAGCCAACTCTTAATAGGTATCAAATCGCGCTCAGGCGCGTAGTGATAAAACAATAATAAAGGAGATTTGCGTTATGAAAAAGGAAAACAAACAGCTTAAAAAACTCGGCAAAAAGTCCGGCGGATTTTTCGGTGAGTTCCGCACCTTTATCCTGCGCGGCAACGTTATGGATCTTGCCGTCGGTGTTATCATCGGTGCCGCCTTCCAGTCCATCGTTACCTCTCTTGTAAACGACCTCATTATGCCCTTCGTGGGACTCTTTACGGGCGGTGTCAACTTCACCGACCAGTTCGTCGTTCTTAAGTATGCCGACGGCGTCAAGCCCGAGACCTACACCACCTTGACTCAGGCAAAGGAGGCAGGTGCCACCGTATTCGCTTACGGCTCATTCATCACCGCCGTTCTCAACTTCCTCATCCTTGCCGTCGTCATCTTCC
This sequence comes from Acutalibacteraceae bacterium, assembly GCA_045540915.1. Classification (GTDB taxonomy): domain Bacteria; phylum Bacillota; class Clostridia; order Oscillospirales; family Acutalibacteraceae; genus RGIG2206. The sequence continues at coordinate 4,004 of JAZQID010000106.1, read as the reverse complement.
TGCTCGTCCGCGCCATCAATAAGCTTCAGACCATCGGCAAAAAGAAGGAGGAGCCTGCACCCGCAGCCGCTCCCACCACCAAGGTCTGCCCCTTCTGCAAGAGCGAGATCGCTATCGACGCCACCCGTTGCGCCCATTGCACCAGCGAGCTTGCTGAATAATTTTACTACATAAAAAAGAGCACCGCACAGGCTGTCATTACGACAGCCTGCGCGGTTTGTTTTTTTCTAACACTTGGTTATTTCGTCGAGGGTTACGGCGTGGGTGTGGCGGATGGGCTTCCATTCGACCCGCCTGAAGAGTGCCGCCACCGATATGGGAATATAGGTCGCCATAAAGAGCGGAAATGTAAACCAATAGAGTATCTTTTTCCAATTTGAGCAATAGATACTCTTCCATTCGCAGATAACGGTTATGCCGCCGATAAGGAACATCGTCAGATATATGCCCTGAAAGATGCCCCAAAGTCCGCCGATGATATACAGCGCGCCGACACTCTTATGCAACACATCCCACACAAATCCGCCGCAGTTGACGGCGGCCGCAGTTATAGTCAGCGCATAGGCAGGCATTATGGTCATCGAGATGTCGTAGGCGGAAAATCCGTTGCGCGAGAAGATGCTTCGCAACAGCTTCAGCCCGTATTTGCCGATGACCTGCAAAAAGCCGCGCGACCACCGCATCCTCTGCCGCCACGACTGTGCAAAGTCGACCGGCTGCTCGTCGTAGAGCACCGCCTTCTCGCAGTAGGCGACCTTGTAGCCGTGGGTGATAAGCCAAGCGGTGAACTCCACGTCCTCGGTCAGCAGATGGAAGGGCCAGCCCCCTATCTCATCGAGAATGCGACGGCTGAACATATATCCCGTACCCGAGATGGTACAGCTGGTATTCAGGCGCATACGCGAGCGGTTAAGAAAGCTCGATTCGCGCAAAAACCAAAGGGCATAGCCTGCGCTTATCCAATTTGAGCCGTAGTTCTTGGAGTTGCGAAAGCCCGTAATGACCTCGTGGCCGTCGGAAAAAGTGCGGTTCATCTCGGTGATATAATTTTTCTCAAGGACGTTGTCGGCATCGAAGACCATATATCCGTCAAAGCCCGACGGAAAGTCCCTGCCGATGCAGGTCAGCAGGTAGTCAAGTGCGTACCCCTTGCCAACCTTTTCGGTATCAAACCGCTCGTATACCGTCGCGCCTGCATTCCGCGCCGCCTGAGCGGTCGCATCGGTACAGTTGTCGGCCACCACAAAAACGCGGACAAGCTGAGCAGGGTAATCCTGCTGCTTTATGCTATCGAGCAGGTTGCCGATGACCGCCTCCTCGTTGCGAGCCGAGATAAGCAGTGCGAAGGTGTGCTTCTTTTCGGGCAAATGAGGCTTGGCCTTCACCAAGAAGGGCACCGCGATATATACGAACTGGTAAAAATAGCAAACGAAAAAAACGATGCCGAGCACCGTGTTCATAACCGATACAAATTCCATTCTCATTCCTCCCTGCCACGACGGATGCGGTTGTATATTAAAACCCCGATGCCACTTACAACCAGCGTCACCGCAAAGGTCACTATTGCAAAAACGTAATTCTCCATTCCTAACGCACTGCCGCCCACCGTAGAGGTCACCACCGACGGAATACGCGAGACCACCACTATCAACAGCCAGGTCGACAGCTTTATCTTGGTCAGCGCAACGAAATAGGACAGCAGGTCCTTCGGCGTGCCGGGAATGGCGTTGACGATGAAGATGAGCAGCTCGAGCCGCCTTGTATTTTGCAAGAATCGCACCGAGTCTATCTTCTCCCTTGAGAAGAAGACCTCGACAAGTCGGACTCCGTATCTGCGCACGAACAAAAAGACCACAAGGCAACCGAGGGTGATACCTATCAGGCACAAAGCGGTGCCTTCGATCGCACCGAAGGCATACCCTGCCCCGATCTCAAAGGGCTCGCCCGGAATAAGCGCGCAGATGACCTGCAACACCATCATTCCGATGAAGATCAGCCTTCCCCAGATGCCGTGGCCGTCCACCCAATCGCGAAACTGCTCGGGCTCGCCGACCAGCTTTATCATCGGGCGGCCGATAAACCAGCCGACCGCAGCCGAGAAAAGTATAAACACCAGAACTGCAAGCAGTCCGAGCGCCTTTTTATTAAGGCCTTGCTTTTTCATTCCCTCATCTCACAAGCGGCTTGTTTTTCCTCCTTATTATGACAGCCTTTGCGGAAAATTTCAAGCATAGATTTGTTAATGATGTTTTAAGATTTTCTTAATCCCGCTCTTCCTTCTCGACGTCGATGCCAATAACTATCATCAACACTTTAAGAGCATCCTCCGAGCGCTCGGTTTGGATGACGTATGTATCGGTGAAGTTAAACAACTCCTTGCTTATAACGGCAACCGTCCGGCCGTAGCTGTCAGTGATGTTATAATCCCACTCAAACCAGTTGCCCTGAACCTGCCAACCGTTTGCATCAAGGCTGAAACAGGGTTTAAGAAAGGTAAATTCCTTTTTGACGATTCCAAAAAAGGTGTCGCCGAGATACATCTCAAATCGGGGCATAAAACTCCACACCACCTTTTTAAGAGTGGCAACGCAGACTTGCGATTGATCATAAATATTAAAACAGCGTCCCCATCCCAGCTTGCCCTCAACAGTGAAAAGGGTGTTGCCCACATCGTCGGTAACGTCAAATTTGCCAAGCCACGAAAACGCGCGCTGTTTAATTCTCATCTTCAAAATTTTACCCTCCGTTTATCCGCTTTTCTTTGCAAAAAAGCAGAAAATGAAAACCATTCATTCTCTGCTTTTTAATATTGTGATGTTAAAATTTACTGCACCCGTTCGGACGACGTAATGATATATCCCGACTCGGTCTGTGCAGGGGAAAGGACTGTTACCGCAGAGAAGGTTTCGGTGAAATCAAGTCCCGCGACGGTCACCTCGGTGGTGACGGTAAGCGTTCCGTCCTCCTTGGCGGCAATATCGGTGACCGACTGGCTCATCAGGTCGTAGCTTCTCGGCAGTATCGCGTAACAGCCGTCGGGGGCAGGCAGGCCGTATATCTCGCCCGCAGACTCGTCGACCGTGCGACCGTACATATTATAGATAAACTCGTTGACGACCTGCTTTTCAATATAAAGGAAGCCATCGATCTCGGTAGCCTTATCAAGCAGGACTATCTGCGCCGCGTCGATAAGGGCGGTATCGTCATAGATGGAATAACCGAATACGCGATTGAGCGAAACGAGCTCGGTGACAGCCGCGATGTCATACTTGGGCTGAGCAGTAACCTGCGCACCGCTTTCCTCAACCGCAAGGACACGGGTGCCAACCTCGGCATAATGCTCGGTCACCATCTGAGTCTGCGGCTGAGCGACCTTGCTCGGCTGAGCCTTGGCAGAATCATTAGGCAGTCCGATGACCGACACCGACGCTACCGACAGGGTCAGCGCAACCAACGCCGACATCAACATCATTTTGTATCCTTTGCTCACGCTGAACACCTCCGTTTACTGTTCTGATAACAGTATAAAACAAAAGGCGGTCAAAAGTCTTCTCAAATCGGTTACAAAAAGATTACAAAACGGTTACAAAATTGGAGAATGTTTCCTGTTATTTGCTTTTACATACAAAAGGCACCCGAGAATGAATCACGGATGCCCTGATAAATTTTTATTATTCGCCGAAGCCGTTGGGGTTGTTGTACTGCCAGCGCCAAGAGTCCTCACACATCTGCTCGATGCCGCGCTCGGTCTTGAAGCCGAGCAGGTCGAGCGCCTTCTGCGGATCGGCAAAGCAGGTTGCGATGTCGCCCGAACGGCGCGCAACTATCTCGTACTTGACCTCGCGGCCGCTCGCCTTTTCGTATGCCTTGACAACGTCAAGCACGCTGTATCCGACACCTGTGCCGAGGTTGATGGCCTCAATGCCGCTTCTATCGCGTACGAAACGCACCGCCTTGAGATGTCCGATAGCAAGGTCGACGACGTGGATGTAGTCACGCACGCC
>JAZQID010000105.1:0-2154 GCA_045540915.1 Acutalibacteraceae bacterium | reverse complement strand
CTCGACGTTCACGCCCTCATAGGTTGAGGTCGGGTAACCGTAATAGCTCCAAAGGAATGAGCATATCCTCATTTCTTTACCCGCCTGAGCAAGCTGAGTGATTCCATCGGCGTTGATTTCAACTATCTCTCCGGGGCCGAGTTCCCTCTCATCAACATAACCAAGCTTTTGATAGGCAAAAGACTCAAATGAAACACAAAATCCGTCTTCTCCTCTGCCGATAACGACGGGGAGCCGTCCTACCTTATCGCGTGCGGTAATGATGGATCCCTTATCGGTGAGGATCATAATTGAAGCGGTGCCCTCTATCGACTGCTGGGCAAATTTAATACCCTCAACAAAATCACTCTTCTGATTGATCAGCGCAGCAACCAACTCGGTAGTATTAACGTTTCCGCCCGTCATCGCATCAAAGTGACATCCGCCTGATGACAGGTACTGACCGATAAGCTCATCAGCATTGTTGATAACACCGATCATACAGATCGCGTATGTACCAAGATGGGAACGAATAAGCAGTGGCTGCGGATCATAGTCGCTGATGCAACCAATGGCGGCGGTTCCCTTCATCTCATCGAACACATGCTCAAAGCGAGTGCGGAAGGGTGAATTCTCTATGTTATGTATGACACGCTGAAGACCGATCTTTTCATCAAAAGCGGCCATACCGGCGCAACGTGTACCCAGGTGCGAATGATAATCGGCACCAAAAAATACGTCAGACAAAACGTCGTTTTTTCCGACGGCTCCAAAAAAGCCTCCCATAAATTCTATCCTTTCTTTATAAGACCAAAAGACATATAAAAACCAACATTATCCTTTACCCATTTGTCACTAAAACAACGGATAAAGGATGATGTTAAATTATAACTGAGCTGAAATTTTTGCGTCCTTTTCCAATACGGCCTTACTGTCGGCGGCACGCTTGGCATCGAGTTTCTGAGCAAGCTCAGCATCTTCGATGGCAAGCATCTGTATGGCAAGGAGTGCCGCGTTGGCACCGCCGTTAATTGCGACGGTAGCAACGGGGATGCCCGAGGGCATCTGTACGGTGGAAAGCAGAGCGTCCATACCGTCAAGGGTCTGAGATTTGCAAGGAATTCCAATGACAGGCAGAGTGGTATTTGCGGCGATCGCACCCGCAAGATGAGCAGCCATTCCGGCCGCCGCTATCATAACACCAAAGCCCTTCTCCCTTGCGGTTGCGGCAAATTCCTTTGCCTCAACGGGAGTTCTGTGGGCGGAATAAACGTGAACCTCATAAGGAACATCAAACTGCTTAAGGGTCGCGACCGTCTTCTCAAGGATCGGAAGATCGCTGTCACTTCCCATAACAATACCAACTTTTTTCATATTAAACCTCCTAAAAAAACAGAAAAGCACACTCGTCCCTCTCAACAAGGTCAAAGTGTGCCCAGACGGTCGGCTATCGGAGAAAAAACTCCAAAAGTTCCGTGCTCCTCAGTGGTGCTCCACTTAAATTCCGTCAGTTGCAGGGAACCTATTAAATACCTACTGTCAGTATAACAAAATCACACTTGCGTGTCAAGACAAAGCAGGCACACTTTTTATTATTAAGCCTCTGTTTCGCAATAAATGCAACGGTATACGTCGTTGTTGTCGCCGCAGACCTTAAAGAGCGGCTCCAACTCCTGCTCGCAGGTGGTAATACAATGGGGATTACGGCAAGTCTTACCCTTTACAACAACGTCATTCGAAGATTCGGCAACGCTGTCCTTTTCCTCAAGTAGTTTGAGAATAAGTGCCATTCTCATATACTTACCGTTCATAACCTGCTTGAAATAGCAGGCACGCGGGTCGTCGTCGACAGCAACGCTTATCTCATTGACTCTCGGAAGCGGATGCAAAACGATGCAGTCAGCCTTTGCCAAGTTCATTTTGTCAGCGATAAGTATATAGCTTCCCTTGAGTCGCTCATACTCGTCAGCATCGGCAAAACGCTCCTGCTGAATCCTTGTCATATAGAGGATATCAAGCTCAGGCAGAGCATCCTCCAACGACTCGGTTTCCAAGAAAGAAAGACCTTTCTTTTCGATGACGTCCTTCTTGACGTATTCTGGAAGCTTAAGTTCATCGGGCGAGATCAGCACAAACCGCACGTCTTCATAACGGGAGAGTGCATTGATAAGCGAA
>JAZQID010000104.1:0-3042 GCA_045540915.1 Acutalibacteraceae bacterium | reverse complement strand
AGACCGCTTGGCCTCCCGACTTACATCGACACTATGGAATCCGAATCAATCAGGCTTTTGATAGTGAATATTATTCATATTTTAGTTTTGATACAGTTTGGCTACTGGCTTATCACAACAATAATAGCACTATATAAGTATCTGTGGAAGCCTGACAGTATAATTAAAGAAATCGAAAGAACCATAGACCCAAGCGAGCTTGTTGAAACACAAGCTTTGCGCCACGCCGACTACAACGATAATATCAAGATAAAGGTACGGCTTAAAGCCACCGACGATACATACCGCTACAAAATACAGTACAGAAGAAGAAAAACAACTAACGAGCTTGTTGTAAACGATTGGGTCTATGACGATAAGAAATGCTTGCTTGAACAAGAGCACACCCTGTCGGCTGTCGTTGACGGACATCTAATTGAAGCAGGGATAATTGATGATTCATCACTGTTCATAATGTTTGACGGCAAGCTCATCAACTACAACTCAAGCATTTTTCTGTTATTGAATTGATTAACAAACATCACAACCAAAAAATATATCCGATTTATGCATAACATTCGCGTGTTATGCATAATTTTTATATATATGCAACTTCGTATTCGCAACTTTTTCAAGATTTTTGCATATTTTTTCAATTTTGCTATTGACAAATGAATTTTGAGTGTTATAATGGGCTCAAACCAAAACAAAAATACATATTTTAGGAGAGATCAATTATGAAAAAGTTTACCAAAGTATTGGCACTCATTATGGCTCTGCTTATGGTTGCCGCCGTATTTGCCGGCTGCGGAACAAGCGGTTCCAACGATGACACCTCCAAGTCGGACGAGAAATCCATCACCATCACCGAGGGCAAACTGGTAATGGCTACCAACGCCGAGTTCCCTCCCTACGAGTACTATGAGGGTGATAAGATCGTCGGTATCGACGCCGAGGTTGCTCAGCTTCTTGCCGACAAGCTCGGACTTGAGCTTGAGATCAAGGACATCAACTTTGACTCCATCGTTCCCGGCGTTCAGTCCAACAAGTATGACATCGGTATGGCCGGTATGACCGTTACCGAGGACAGACTCAAGAAGGTCAGCTTCTCCGATTCCTATGCTACCGGTGTTCAGGTAGTTATCGTTCCTGAAAACAGCGACATTAAGTCCCTTGATGACCTCGAAGGAAAGAAGATCGGCGTTCAGGAAGCTACCACCGGTGACATCTATGCTTCCGACGAGTTCGGCGACGAGAACGTAACCAAGTATCAGAACGGCGCTCTTGCTGTTGAGGGTCTCAAGACCGGCAAGGTCAACTGCGTCATCATCGACAACGAGCCTGCCAAGGCTTATGTTGCCGCCAACGAGGGTCTGAAGATCCTTGAGACCGAGTACGCTGTTGAGGATTACGCCATCTGCGTCAACAAGGAGAACACCGAGCTGCTTGAGAAGATCAACGAGGCTATGGATGAGCTCATTGAGAGCGGCGAATTCCAGAAGGTCGTCGACAAGTACATCAAGTCCTAAAATAACTTCGCTCAACAAGGCGGTTCTTGCAACCGCCTTTTTTGAGTTTTACGGGAAGGAGAACCCGAATTGAATAAAATATTAGATGCCCTTTCCCAACTTGTTGAGGAATGTAAATTTGTATTTGTTGAAGATGACCGATACCTGCAGATGATAACAGGTTTCAAAAACACTCTGCTTATTACCGCAGGGTCGCTTATCATCGGTGTACTCATCGGTATTGTTGTTGCTACCATTCGCTCGTCCTTTGACAAAAACAAGGATGAACTCAAGCAACGCAGCAAGTTTGGTTATTACCTGCTCGGCTTTTTCAACGGTCTGTGCAAGGTCTACCTGACGGTCATCCGCGGCACACCTGTCGTCGTTCAGCTGATGATATCCTACTTCCTTATCTTTGTTTCGGCTAAGGACGGCGTACCTGTCGGCATTTTCGCCTTCGGTATCAACTCAGGCGCCTACGTTGCCGAGATATTCCGAGGCGGCATTATGTCCATCGATAAAGGGCAGTTTGAGGCAGGTCGCAGCGTCGGTTTTAACTACGTGCAGACTATGCTCTACATAATCGTTCCGCAGATGTTCAAGGCGGTGCTCCCCACCCTTTGCAACGAGTTTATCGCTCTGCTGAAAGAGACCTCGGTTGCAGGCTACGTCGGCGTAATCGATCTGACCAAGGCAGGAAACATCATCGCAGGCCGCACCTATTCCTACTTCATCCCCTTACTGACGGTGGCGGCGGTCTACCTTGTGATCGTTATGATACTGTCTTATCTGGTAGGATTGCTGGAAAGGAGTTTGAGGAAGAGTGACCACTAACGACGTATTGATAAAGGTCGAAGGGCTCAAAAAGGCCTTTGGCAAGAACTTGGTGCTTAACGGAATCGATATCGAGATAAACCGCGGCGACGTGGTGGTTATCATTGGGCCTTCGGGTTCGGGTAAGTCCACCTTCCTGCGCACCCTCAATCTGCTTGAACAGCCTACCGACGGACATATATATTTTGACGGCAAGGACATTACCGATTCAAAGTCCAACATCAACCTTCATCGGCAGAAGGTCGGCATGGTGTTCCAGCAGTTCAACCTATTCCCCAACATGACCATACTCCGCAACCTCACCATCGGGCCGATGAAACTGCTCAAGCAGTCGCGCGCAGAGGCAGAGGCAAACGCGATGAAGCTGCTCGAGCGTGTCGGTCTCGCCGACCGCGCCTATTCCTATCCATCGCAGCTGTCAGGCGGTCAGAAGCAAAGGGTAGCCATCGTGCGTGCTCTTTGTATGAATCCCGAGGTAATGCTCTTTGACGAGCCGACCAGCGCACTTGATCCCGAAATGGTCGGCGAGGTGCTTGACGTTATGAAGCAGCTTGCGGCTGAGGGCATGACGATGGCTATCGTAACGCATGAGATGGGCTTTGCAAAAGAGGTTGCTGACCGTGTGATATTCATGGACGGCGGTGTTATCATAGAAGAAGGAACTCCCGACGAGATATTCGGCTCGCCCAAGAGTGACCGTCTCAAAAATTTTCTTGCAAAG
>JAZQID010000103.1:0-10919 GCA_045540915.1 Acutalibacteraceae bacterium | reverse complement strand
TCGATGCCGTTAAGAGCGGTGAGAAGGATTACCACTTCATCGAGATCATGTGCTGCCCCGGCGGTTGCGTAAACGGCGGCGGTCAGCCCATTCAGCCTGCTTCGGTTCGCGCTGTAACCAACATCGCAGCCGTTCGTGCCGCTTCCATCTATGAGGAGGATAGGCTCCTGCCCAAGAGAAAGTCGCACGACAATGAAGCCGTTAAGGCCATCTACAATGAGTACTTCGGTGAACCCGGCAGCCACAAGGCTCACGAGATTCTCCACACCACTTATGTAGACCGTTCCAACGACGTCATTAAATAAGTTTTCTCATTAAAAATAGCCCAAGCGTTCGCGAGGACGGCTTGGGCTATTTTTTTGTTGCGAAATGTTGAAGTTAATGGTACAATAGTGGTAACATTATTTGATCGGTGGGAGTTAAATGAAAACCTATCGCATTTACCTAATACGTCACGGGCTTATTGAGGGCAACCTGAAGGGACAGTATATCGGACGCACTGACGTGCCGCTTATCCCCGAGGGCCTCGCGATGCTCAACGCTATGAAGGAGAACTACATTTATCCCGAGGCTGAGGAGTATTTCACAAGCCCAATGCTTCGTTGCCGTCAGACGATGGCGGCCCTTTATCCTGATAAAAATCCGATATTTGTACCCGACCTTACCGAGTGCGATTTCGGCGATTTTGAGGGAAAGACGCCTGCCGAGCTTGCCGACAACGAGGATTTCAAGAAGTGGACGGGTGAAAAAGGCGCAGACTTCGCGCCACCCAACGGAGAGGACACCAACGCCTTTGTTGCAAGGGTGTGCAACGCCTTCAACAACATCGTTCAGTATATGATGACCGAGGGCAAGCGCGATGCAGTCATCTGCACCCATGGCGGCGTTATTATGGCGATCTTGGCGACCTACGGACTTCCTCAGAGGCGCATGTCCGATTGGGAATGTCTTAACGGCAAGGGCTACTGCATCAGCATTACACCGTCGATCTGGATGCGCGGGGGTATGTTTGAGGTCATAGGCACCGCGCCTTTTGAAATTGCCGACGATGATGTAGAAGAAGAATATGAGGATTAGTCACAACCTCCGGCTAAGCCGGAGGCTTGATTAAGCCCTAGAAGGGCATTTTACAGGCCACACCCCTAAAGGGGCTCCGAAAGGTTCTGCCACCCGCATTACTTCTTCGGGCAACCCCTAAAGGGGTGTTTCATTTTGCCTACTTTGTCTTGCTACCCGTGAACGGGTCTATATATTCTTGAATACTCATTTGGTCTGCCATTTCATCTTCTTGTAATTGGTTTCTTATGTATTCCGCTATTTGTTTTTTATTGCGTCCTACGGTATCTACATAATATCCTCTTGCCCAAAAATGACGGTTCCCATATTTGTACTTCAAATTTGCGTGTCTGTCGAAAATCATTAGACTGCTCTTACCTTTTAGAAATCCCATTATTTGTGCTACGCTGTATTTTGGTGGTATTTCTATGAGCATATGTATGTGGTCGGGACACGCTTCCGCTTCTATTATATTTACACCTTTTTGTTCACATAATTTTCTTAAGATTTTTCCTATATCGGTTTTAATCTCTTTATATATTGCTTGTCTGCGATATTTTGGTGCAAATACAATATGGTATTGACATCTCCACTTTGTATGTTCTAAACTATTTATGTCCTTCTCTTTCATGGCTAGGACCTCCTTGGTATATTTTGTTGGGTTGGCGAACCTCAACTTCAATATACCAAGGAGTTTTTATTATGTCCATAGCTAAAGCTCTTTGCCCACTGGCACAGCCAGTGGTTCTTATACGAAAAGAAACGCACGGTGAAAACCGTGCGTTTTTGTTTATTCTATATTACCGAGTTTTCCCAAACTTTCGGCCTTGAGATAGGCATTGATGAACCCGTCGATATCTCCGTCCATAACGGCGTTGATATTTCCCGATTCAAAGCCTGTACGATGGTCCTTGGCCAAGGTGTAGGGCATAAAGACGTAGGAGCGGATCTGGCTTCCCCAACCGATCTCCTTTTGCTCGCCCTTGATGTCCTCGATCTTATCCAGATGCTCCCTTTCCTTGATCTCAACAAGTTTTGATTTGAGCATCTTGAGGGCGACCTCGCGGTTTTGATGCTGACTTCTCTCGTTCTGGCAGGCTACGATGATGCCGGTCGGCAGATGGGTAATACGAATGGCCGACTCGGTCTTGTTGACGTGCTGGCCGCCTGCACCGCTTGAGCGGTAGGTGTCGACCTTGAGGTCCTCGGGTCTGATGTCGACCTCGACGTCATCATTGATCTCGGGCATAACCTCGAGAGATGCGAAGGATGTGTGCCGCCTGCCCGACGAGTCAAAGGGAGAGACACGGACAAGTCGATGTACGCCTGCCTCGCTCTTGAGATAACCGTAGGCATTTTCGCCTTCAACGACAACAGTGGCACTCTTGAGTCCTGCTTCTTCACCGTCGAGGAAGTCGATGGTCCTCGCCTTAAAGCCCTTGCGCTCGGCGTAGCGCATATACATACGGTGAAGCATCTGCACCCAATCCTGTGCCTCGGTGCCGCCTGCGCCTGCGTGGAAGGTCAGAATGGCATTGTTTGCATCGTACTCGCCTGAAAGCAAGGTAGTAAGGCGCAATTCCTCAATCTCCTGAACGACCTCGTTGACATTCTGCACGACCTCGTCAACGAGGGACTCATCATTCTCCTCGTCGGCAAGCTCGATAAGGGTCAGGGCATCGTCAAACTTCTGCTTGAGGGTCTCATAGGTGTTTATCTTGTTCTTGCCCTGAGAGATGCGCTGTAATATCTTATGCGAATTATCAACATCGTCCCAGAAATTCGGCTGAGCCGACTGCTCCTCAAGCCGTTCGACCTCAGCCTGAAGCGCCTTTAGGCCGAGCGCATCGGCGAGATCCAAAAGCTCAGGCTTATAGCCCAGAAGCTTCAGTTTCTGCTCCTCAAGTTCAAGCATTATTATCTCTCCTTTTCACAAACCAACGCGACCCAACCGCCGCTTGTATATCTGTCACGGATACGCAGTCCGATCTTGCTAAGTTTAGCAACGACATCCTGCTCGCGAGTATCAATAATACCCGAGCAGACGAATACGCCGTCATCCTTGATAAAGGGCAACACGTCGTCGCAAAGCATAATTATAACATCGGCAACGATGTTGGCGCAGACGATGTCATACTGCCCCTTTACCGCTTCGACAAGGTCTCCACAGGTAAATTCACATCGTTCACTCAGACCGTTGAGAGAGGCGTTCTCCTTGGCCACCTTTACGGCAAGAGGATCGATATCAACACCGACTGCCCTCTCACAACCAAGCAGAAGGGCCGAGATAGCAAGGATACCGCTTCCGCAACCAACGTCAAGAATGTTCTGACCCTCGGCGCATATCCTATCGAGCACGCTCAGGCAGAGGCGGGTGGTGTCGTGGGCTCCCGTTCCGAATGCCGCGCCGGGATCGATGCTCAAAACGGTGCGGCCGTCCTTGTTGTCGTAATTCTCCCAAGAGGGACAGACGGCAAGGCGGTTTCCTATCTCCAAAGGCTTAAAATATTTTTTCCAATTCTCAGCCCAATCGCTCTCTTTTACATAATTATGCTCGATCGAATGTTCAATTCCTTCGGCTGAATATCTCTCGCTCAGGAAGGCAATCGCTTCAAGCGGATTCTCCTCGGGGTTAATGTAAATATGAACAAAGGCAATCGAACGATCCTTGGCGACGAGTTCCTCGTCGATGAGGTCGATGTGGGCGATCTCGAGCGCCATTTCCTCGAGGTCGGTATAGTCCTCGATATAAATGCCGTATGGCACCACCATATTTGCAATATCTGAGGCGCGCTCGGTGTCGGCGCTATTGACTTTTATCTTAATTTCGGTCCAATCCATTTTATCACCACATAAGAGAAAGGCCCCAATAATCAATATTGCGGCCTTTCGTTATTATTCGTATTAACGGGCAATTACTTGTTGAAGATGCTCATAAGGTCGGTGTAATCGTCCTCATCCTCGTTAGCATTGGTGATAGCATCAAGAAGCTCGGCACCGGTAGTGCTCTTGCCCTTCTTGCCGCCTGCAAAGCCGGTAGCAATAACGGTCATCTTGATCTCGTCTTCCATATTCTCGTCAAGAGAAACACCCCAAATGATGTTGGCATCCTCGTGAGCGGTCTCGGCAACGATGGAAGAAGCGACCTCAACCTCTTCAAGTCCGATATCAACAGAACCGGTGATGTTGATGATGACGCCCTTGGCACCCTTCATATCGGTCTCGATCAGCGGGCTGGTGATAGCGGCACGAGCGGCGATCTCAGCCTTCTCGCGACCGGTAGCGGTACCAACGCCCATATGAGCGTAGCCACTGTCCTTGATGATAGCAGTAACGTCGGCAAAGTCGAGGTTGACCATCTGCGGAATCTTAATGAGGTCGGAAACGCTCTGTACGCCCTGACGGAGAACGTCGTCGGCGATGATGAAGGCGTTGCGCAGAGTGATCTTCTCCTCGGAGACCAGCTTAAGTCTCTCATTGGGGATAACGATAAGGCTGTCAACGCTCTCGCTGAGGGCGGCAATACCCTTCTCAGCGGAGTTCATACGCATCTTGCCCTCGAAGGCAAACGGCTTGGTAACGATACCAACGGTAAGAATTCCAAGTTCCTTAGCAATCTGTGCAAGGATGGGAGCCGCACCGGTACCGGTGCCGCCGCCCATACCGGCGGTGATGAAAACCATATCGGTGCCACGGAGAGCGGCAGCGATCTCGTCACGGGACTCCTCAGCGGCACGGCTGCCTACCTCGGGGTTGGCACCTGCGCCCTGTCCGTTAGTGGCCTTCTGGCCGATCTGGATCTTGTTGTCAGCCTTGGAAAGCAGAAGAGCGGTAGCATCGGTATTGATGGCTACGAATTCAACACTGCTGATTCCGGCATCGACCATGCGGTTAACAGCGTTTCCGCCGCCGCCACCGACTCCGACAACCTTGATCTGAACTACATCCTGCAACTCATTTGCAACTTCAAAAGGCATATTTTTTCCTCCCTTTATGTATCTGAACAATTATTTTAACCCTTTAATAACACGATATAGATGAAATTTAGTCATAATACACCATCTTCATCTTACATCTATACCATAATATCACGCTTTATATGAAATTTCAATAGATTATTGATAAATTTTTTCAATTCTTTGCGCTAAATTTACCTTTTTATTCCTGATTCGACGGCTGTGATGAGGTCTGAGCCGAAGATGTCGGTTCAACCGATGATGTGGCCTTCTCAAAATAGCCGTCCTCATACTGCAGTCGAATTGTTCCCATCGCCTTATTGTTGTAGTCGGCATCGACCGATCTTATTATCTGGACCGCCTTTTTCATCTTCTTTTGCAGGTCCTCCATCGACCCGAATTCAAGATTCAGGCGATTATCATAGACCATCGTTATCTTGCTCGTATCGGTAATGTCGATCTCGGTGATCTTGGTCAGCGAGTTTTCCTTCAAGGCAGAGGTTATCTTTGTAAAGGTCTCCTCTTTTTCTCCGATCGAGAAGGGCTTGCCGATCTCATATTCCTCAACGTCACATTTGACGAGAGCGATATTTTTCGGCAACTTATCAACCGAGTCAAGCGCCTTATCCTTACCGACAAGCAGGTACTTGCCGTCAATTTTGAAGGCATATTCGGGGGCTATCTCCTTTACGCTGATAACCAGCTTGTCGGGAAGATTTCTTTCCAGCGTGACGCTTGCAAGGTAAGGAAGTTCTTCGGTCAGTTCGTCTTCGATTCTTCCATCGGCAAGCAAGAACATATTGTCCCCCACTCTTATGCCGCTTTCCTTGATGATCTCCTCGGACGAATATCGCGTATCTCCCTTGACCTTGATATCCGCAACGTTGAAAAACACCGTAAGGGACAGGCCAACCAAAACCGCAACGCTGATCAAGAGGAAGACAGCTAATACGATCTTACCGCGATTTCTGCGCTTTTTACGACGTTTTACGGTTGATTTTTTCCTTGCAGGCATTTTTCATTCTCCCTTTTTATATTTGCTCCGAGCGAGGCAAGCACCTGCTCGCTGTTTTCGTATCCCCTGTCGATATGGCAGACCTGCGATATCACCGATCTGCCCTCTGCCACTAAGGCGGCCAAAACAAGTGCCGCACCGCCGCGCAGGTCGGTCGCATCAACGTCGGCTGAGGTTAGCCGAGGCACTCCCTCGACTACCGCCACTCTGTCGATGACCTTTATGTTTGCGCCCATTTTAAGCAGTCCCTCGACATACTTATAGCGGTTGCTGAATATATTTTCGACGAAAAGCGAAGTGCCGCGCGCCTTGGTTACTGCGGCAAGCAATATCGGCTGAGCATCGGTCGGAAAGCCGGGGTATTCCTTTGTGCTTACGTCCTTGATGCGATGCAGGATGCCGTTTGAGCGGACGGTGATTGACCCGTCCTTACCGCAAACATCGCAGCCCATTTCCTCAAAACGTGGCAGGACCGACACGAGATGCTCCTCGTTGATATTGTTGATTTTTACCGTTCCGCCGCACAGCGCAGTCGCACACATATAGGTGATGCCTGCAATTCGGTCGGGTATTACGGTATGCTCACAGCCGTGAAGGATCGGCACTCCGTCAATAGTAATGACTGTACTCGAGTCACCGGTTATCTTAGCACCCATAGACCTTAAAAAGTCGGCAAGGTCAGATATCTCGGGCTCCTTTGCGGCGTTGCGGATAACCGTCGTGCCCTTAGCGGTGCTTGCGGCTATCATTATATTTTCGGTGGCGCCGACACTTGCGATAGGCAGGTCGATGACACAACCTGCAAGCCCGTTTGGTGCGTGACAATAGATGTGGCCGTGCTCTTCGCTGATCTCGGCGCCCATACGCCTGAAGGCGTCAAGGTGCAGGTTTATGGGGCGAAGTCCGAGCTCGCAGCCACCCGGTATAGATATGACCGCCCTCGAAAATCGGGACAACAGCGCTCCCAGAAAGAGCACAGACGAACGCATACTGCACATCAATCGGTCGTCGATCTCATATCGGTCGGCATTGTCCGCACAGACGATCATCGTGCCGTCATTATAGTTGCAACTGCATCCGAGGGAGCGCAATATCTCCCCCGATGCGTGAACGTCGGTTAGGTCGGGGCAATTATGTATCACACAGGTGCCCTCACAAAGCAGGCATGCCGCAAGTATCGGCAAAACGCTGTTTTTGGCACCTTGGAGTGTCATTTCCCCGTTAAGACGGTGACCGCCTTCAATCAATAGCTTTGACATTATGACCACTCCTGCAAGGATGAAATATATTTCACTCTATGCAGGGCGGTGTCCGATTGTCAATTTTGATTGTAAAGGGACATTATCACGTCGTAAATACGCTTGTTTGTATCAAGAATGGCCGATTTCCTTGCGTTTTGGGACAACTCAAGCAGTTTTTCGGGATGCTCGAGCAGGTCGCTAACGGTTGAAACGATACTTTCAGCAGTAAGGTCCTTTTCCTCTATGATACGGGCCGCGTTTTTATCAACGAGGGTCATCGCGTTGAAATACTGATGGTTCTCAGCGACGTTGGGTGACGGGATAAGCACCGACGGCTTTGCCTGTGCCTGAAGCTCGCTGACGGTGATGGCACCCGAGCGGCATATAACGAGGTCGGCCGCCGCAAGCAGAAGATCCATATTGTTGATGTACTCAGTAATATGCAGATTTTCCGCGTTGGCATCGACTCCCCTCTCCTTGAGAAGTCGGGGCATCAACTCAACACCGTACTTTCCTGTTGCGTGAAAATGCTGATATTTACCGCTTTTCCAATGCCAAGCCATAACATCGGCCGCCGCTTCGTTTATACGGCGAGCACCGAGCGAACCGCCGAAGGATAATATCATCAGGCGGTCATCGAGACCAAGTTCCTTCCGTGCCTTTTCCTTTGTCATATGGATGACCGATTCACGTACGGGGTTGCCTGTGATGATCGGCTCGTTTTTAGAATTGAAGAATTTTGCGGCCTCGGGCATTGCCAGCATTACTGCATCCATATGGGGTGCAAGCAGTTTGTTGGCCTTGCCTGCGAATGCGTTTTGCTCGTGGATGCAACATTTTATGCCGAGCTTTGCCGCCTGTCTTAGTACGGGGCCGCTGACGTATCCGCCCGTACCCATTACGACGTCGGGCTTTATTTTAAGCAGCAGTTTTTTAGCGTTGGACGAGGCTGACAAAAGCTTACTTGCGGCTGAGATGTTGCGCTTGATATTGGTGAAATTGAGGGTGCGCTGAAAGCCCTCGACATCGATGGTGTGAAATTCGATATCGGCGGCGGGAACAAGTTTTGATTCAAGGCCGCGCTTGGTGCCGATATAGCTGAGTTCCGCTTCGGGATGGCGAGCGCGAATATAATTTGCGACGGCTATCGACGGGTTGATGTGGCCGGCGGTTCCGCCGCCTGCAAATAATATTTTCATAACAGTCCCCTCTTTATGACTTGGTTAGTTTGCTTCCGCGTGAAATTGAAAGAATAATTCCCATCTGTGCAAGAAGCATTATCAGTGCGGTACCGCCGTAACTGAAGAACGGCAGGCTTATTCCCGTGTTTGGAATGGTGTTGGAAACGACCATAATGTTAAGGGCGGCCTGAATTCCAACCTGAATGGTAAGACCAAAGGCCATAAGCGTGCTGAACTGGTCCTTCGCGCGTGATGCGATTATAAAGCCGCGCCAGATAAGCAGGACGAAGAGTGCGATTATCAGCATAGCGCCGACAAGGCCGAGTTCTTCGCACACGATCGAGAAGATGAAGTCGTTGTGCGGTTCAGGAACCCACAGATATTTCTGTCTCGATTCGCCAAGGCCTGCACCAAATGCACCGCCCGAACCGATGGAGAGCAGAGATTGAATAGTCTGCCAGCCTGCTCCGGTAGGATCGCTCCACGGGTCTCTCCACACTGCAAAACGGGTCGAGCCATAATCAACTACTCCGCTGAGGATCGCTCCTGCGGCAAGGGCAACGCCTGCGCCTGCGCCCAAGAATACGTAGCGCAGTTTAATGCCGCCGACGACCATCAGTGAAATTCCGATGGCGAATATCAGCAGGGTTGCAGACAAATGAGTCTCTACAACGACTAAGCCACAGACAAGCGCCAGAAGTCCGCCCAAAAAGACAATTCCAAAGAGGGCGCGCTTCATATTCTTACTGTTGTTGGCGATAAGTTTTGAGAATAGAAGAATAATTGCGAACTTTGCAATCTCACTCGGCTGGAAGCTGAAGCTTCCGATGGCGAGCCAGCGCTTGTAGTCAAATCCCTCCTGCAAGGGCGGGAGTATCAGGACTATGATAAGCATCGCTACCGAGGCGAAATAGATTATCCACGCGAACTTTTTATAAAAGTTGCAATCGACATATGAAAGGGCGAACATAATCGCAATTCCCACGACTGCAAAGACAAGCTGACGCTTTATAAAGTGGAAGCTGCTGCCGTAGTTTTGCAGAGCGAAGGCATAGCTTGAAGAAAACAGGCAGATCAGGCCGATGGTCATCAAAACAAGCACCAAAATTAGAAAGGTCGGATCGAGCTTACCCTCCTGATAGATATTGAATTTTGACAATATCGCCTTAATGGGATTAACTCTGCGACGCGGTGCCTTTTCATTTTCCATTCGGCTCACCCCCCTGTTGTATGTTCGAATTAAGTGTAGAGATAAAGAATAACTGCAATTATGCATCCGATAAGGGATACAAACGAGAACACATAGACTATCTTGTTTTCACTCCAGCCCGAAAGCTCGAAGTGATGATGTATCGGACTCATTTTGAAAAGGCGCTTTTTGGTGCGCTTGTAGTAGGCTACCTGAATGGTGACCGACATCGCTTCGATGAAGTAGAGAATGCCAGCGAATATGAGCAGGAAGGGCATCTCGATCATAAAAGAGAGGGCGACGACCATTCCGCCGAGGAACATCGAACCCGTGTCACCCATAAAGACCTTTGCAGGATGACGGTTCCACAGGAGAAATCCGATGCATCCGCCAAAGAAGGCGGCGGCAACCGTGATGTAAACGCAGTATTCACTATACCACAACGGCCTTATCGAAAAAAGCAGAATAAAGGCGCCTGCTACTACGGCTGTGACCGAGGTTGCGAGTCCGTCGACGCCATCGGTCAGGTTGACCGCGTTGGTAAATCCGTAGATGAAAATAAGTGCGATGGGCCAGAAAAGCAATCCCCATCCGCTTGTTATATCGATCTTGCCCAAGAAAGGCAGACGTGTCGAGGTCATACCGCCGAGGTACATCGACCACAGGTATGATGCGGAAAGCAGAAGCTGAAACACCGTCTTTTGCTTGGCGGTAAGGCCTAAATTGCGTTTTTTGACCACCTTGATGTAGTCATCCATAAAGCCGATAAGCGCCATTCCCAACGCGAGAATGAAGCCTGCGATCAGGGAGACGATACGCACTTCTTTACCGAGGCAGTAGACGTATTCCTCCTGATTGGCGAGAAAAGCGGTCAGCAGTCCTACCAAGGTGGCGATTACGGTGCCGAAGATAAACATAATGCCGCCCATAGTGGCTGTGCCCTGCTTATTTTTGTGCCATTTCGGGCCGATATCCAGTATGGTCTGCCCGAATTTCAGCTTGTGCATAAACGGAATTACGATAAATCCGAGTGTTGCCGTAATTAAAAGTGACAGCACTCCCGTTAAAAATGGGATCGCAATTTTCAACCTCTAACACCCCTTAGGAAAGCTCTGCGAGCGCCTCTTGAACTACCTCTCGCTCGTCAAAGTGATTTTTTTCAGTCATTATTATCTGATAGGTTTCGTGGCCCTTGCCTGCAAAAATTACTATATCTCCATCCTCTGCCATATTTACAGCCTTTATTATCGCTTCTTCCCTATCTGCCTCACACTCATAAAG
>JAZQID010000102.1:0-3068 GCA_045540915.1 Acutalibacteraceae bacterium | reverse complement strand
GATATGGAAGGCGTGCTTGTGCCTGAGATATGGATTGCCTTTGCCGAGGCTACGGGTATCCCTGAGCTGAGGCTGACCACCCGTGACGAGCCCGATTACGACAAGCTGATGAACTACCGCATCGGCATTCTCAAGGAGCACGGGCTCGGCCTGAAGGAGATTCAGCAGACCATCGCTAAGATCGATATTATGGATGGCGCAAAGGAATTCCTCGACGAGCTTCGCTCCATTACTCAGGTCATCATCCTCAGCGACACCTTTGAACAGTTTGCCACACCGCTGATGGAGAAGCTGGGTTGGCCGACCATCTTCTGCAACACCCTCGAGGTTGCCGACAACGGCGAGATCACCGGCTACCGTATGCGTGTCGAAAAGTCCAAGCTGACCACCGTCAAGGCCCTGCAGTCCATCGGCTACGATACCATCGCAAGCGGTGACAGCTTCAACGACCTTGGTATGATTCAGGCAAGCAAGGCCGGCTTCCTTTTCAAGAGCACCGACAAGATAAAGGCCGACTATCCCGATATTCCTGCCTTTGAGGAATACGACGAGCTTCTTGCCGCCATCAAGGCTGCTTTATAAGATAAAAACGCCATTCAGCAAATCGCTGGGTGGCGTTTTGGCATAAAAAAGCAGGTTTCGGCGCATACTCACTAAAGAGGTGATGGTATGAGCAGGTCAAACAGAAGAGCATACAGTGGTTGGCGGGTCTTTTGGCGAACCGTTTTTATTATGCTGATAGGGGTCGCGCTGATGGCGATCGGCTTCTTCGGTGCGATGTTTGTAACGCAGGCGCTGGCAGTATAAAACTGTTTACTTAGGCCGAGGGTTGTGGTAAAATAAAGTTGGAAAGCAACCTGATCGGGAGGTGGTCATATGACCAAAAAGGAACGCGCCGCGCGTTGTATCGAGCTTCTCAAAGAGGAATATCCCGTCGCGGAATGTCAGCTTATTGCATCCAAGCCGCACGAGCTGCTGATCGCAACAAGGCTTTCGGCGCAGTGTACGGATGCCAGAGTGAATATGGTAACGCCCGCCCTGTTTGAGCGGTTCAAAAGTGTCGACGACTTCGCCGAAGCCGATGTTGCTCAGGTGGAGGAATACATACGCTCCTGCGGTCTTTTCAAGACCAAGGCAAAGGATATCGTCGAGATGTGCCGTCAGTTAAGGGACAACTTCGGCGGAAAAGTACCCGATAATATCGAGGACCTGACCTCCCTTCAGGGAGTGGGCAGAAAGACGGCCAACCTTATCTGCGGCGATATATACGGCAAGCCTGCCGTTGTTGCCGACACCCACGTTATACGCATCTCCAACCTGCTCGGACTGGCCGAGGGCAAGGGTGCGCACAAGGTCGAATTACAACTCAAAAAACTGCTCCCTCCCGACGAGTCCAACGACTTTTGTCACAGGGTGGTACTTCACGGCCGAAAGGTCTGCATTGCGCGCCGCCCCCAATGCGCTGAGTGTGTGCTTAAGGCGGTCTGTCGGTCGGCAAAATAGCCTTTTTTCGATTGACTGCGAGTCCGATTTGTGATATAAAAGGTATACACAATTTGATTGGAGTGTTGACTGTGGAAGAGAATAAGAACCTTAACCCCGTTGAGCAGGAGCCCGAGCAGCAGGTCGAGGCGCCTATTGAGGAAATGTGGAACGCGCCCGTCGCCGAGCAAGCGGAGGAAATAGTGGAGCCTGCGGCCGAGATCATCGAGCAACCCGTCGAGCAGGTCGAACAGCCCGTTGCAGAGCCGACCGAGCCTGTCGAGCAGGCTCAAGTACTTACGGCTTCTAACACTCCTGTTGGTAACAATGCGGCACAGCCTGTTTATGTGGCTCCTTCGGTTATGATTGCAAAGAACACCACCTGCCACGGCTACGCGGTGACCTCGCTTATACTTGGAATAATCGGACTTGTGACCTGTTGCTGTTACGGCGTGACGGCTGTTGTCTTGGGCGTGATCGGCTTGATACTCGGCATTTTGTCACGAAAGCACGGCAATAATGAGGGAATCTCCCTTGCAGGAATTATTATCAGCGCCATTTCGTTGGGCCTCGGACTTATGTTTGGCGCGATAGTGGTTGTGTCTTTCTTTATGGCTATGGAAGATATGATGTATGAAAACTACGACCTTTTCGAAGAGATGTACGACGGCTATATCAAGCTGTTCAGACCCTTTTAGTTGAAAAAAGCACTTGCACTTTTATAAGGCTTGATGTATAATGTACCTTGCCGCTTGGAAAGGCGGCAAGGTGTATGGGGGCGTAGCTCAGCTGGGAGAGCGTACGGTTCGCATCCGTAAGGTCGAGAGTTCGATCCTCTTCGTCTCCACCAAACAAGTTAAAGGCGAACCCATTTCCTTTGGGAGATGGATTCGCCTTTATCGTTTATTTCTAAATCTACATTAGCAAAGCCACAGGCGGTTTCCAGCCTGTGGATTTGTGTTTTTTGGTATCCCTTAGTTTTTATCACTATGATTCAGTTCATTTTGTTTCACTTTAAGGCCATCTTGCCCACTGTTAAGCAAAGTGAAGACCAATGCGGTTATGCATCCGGACAACAGGATCACCAACAAATCTATCGGAGCAAAGACGATGCCGGGTAACCCATCAAAAAGCAAGCCCGAGCCAAAGTTATATAAGTGTCCGTTAAGGAGAATCATTTCTGCGATATACATAAGAAATGTCATCATAGATGCCGAAATTGCCGGAATCCAAATCGACACAAACCTCCGTTTTCCCAAAAGGAAGGAGCCCAGGAACACGCCCACAGTTACACCAAGCAGAATGAAGAAAACGGTCATTAAGGAAGCAGACAGAGGAGAAACCTGAATGCTGCCATCTCTCCAGAAAGCCGTAAAGCACGCAAGGATGCAAAGACCAAGAAACACCAGCGAGCAAATGGATTGCAGGATCAAGGACTTGCAGCGTTTCTTGTCTCCGCTCTTAATCATTTGACCAAAGCCATACAAACAGTTCAGGATGGTGATGATTAACACAACGGAAATAATGTAAAAGTGGAGCTTAAACGCAGGGCTATAGTCACCCATTAAGATATCAACCGCTGTCTG
>JAZQID010000101.1:0-26731 GCA_045540915.1 Acutalibacteraceae bacterium | reverse complement strand
TGTACTCATCATAAGTTAGGAGGTCCTCAGTATCAGTTTTAATCTCAAGAATAGTATCATTATTGGGGTTTATCAGTAGTTCCAGTCTTGTTCCTTTTTCAAGGGAGTCCATTGCATCCTGTATTTCTAAATCTTCTGAGTTGTATATAATTGAGTTAATTATAAGCCTTGTTCCGTCTTCAAGAAATAATATCCGTTCGTTATCATCCGATGTTTCATAGTAGTCAAAATAGCCTGATACTGAAACCGCCTCGCTTCGTTCAATGGGACGGTCAGATATTAGGGAATATATAACGAAAATCAGCATTGTTATTAACAGAACGGACACCGAAACGTATAGAAAAATCCCTTGAATTCGCAGGTCTTTTTTTCTTTTTTCAGAGTAGTTAATTTTGCTCATTAGAAAACCTTTTCTTAGCCTTAATCCTCTTGACGATCTTTACTGTCACGAGCACGATCGCGGCGGTCAAAATAATAATCAGCGCTAACGCGATATAAGTGAACATATTAGCATTGCGCAGGAGTTTTACCGGATTCAAGCTGGCATATACTATCTTGCGACCGTCGGGCTTCTCGTAGCGGGAATCCATCTCGCCGCTCATTTCATCGAGATAGGTGGCGATCGCATACCACTCTTTGACAGGATTGCCGTTTTCATCCTTCACCACGTAATCCACCAGATCCTCCGTAGCGATAGGATTGCCCTGCTCGTCACGGGGAGTGATGGTGAGTATTCCCATAGAGGTCTCCTCGGCGGAACCCAACATTTGACCCATATACATTCCTGCAACAATATGGTAGAGCTTGTCATCCTCTATCTCAGAGAGGGTGCCGTCATCATTCTGAAGCATGGCGTAATCTACCTTGTTGAAGATCATACGGTTGGTATTGAAGGAATACTCCACGCCCGACATAAAGAGCTGGGCGGTGTTCATAAGGGGCTGGACAGATGCATCAAGCTCAATAGCGTTTTTCAGATCCTTGCCCGTGACGTAAATGGCAACAAGCTCGCCCTCGGTGCCAACGCCCAATGATGCGGCGTTGAATACGTCTGACACAGTGACGTTTCCGACAGGCATAGTTGCGCGAATTACACCTGCGGCAGTTAAAGCAACGTCTACCTTTTTGCCTGTGGTCGATTCCACAGCCTCTTTATATGCGTCGGCGAACAGGTTGCCCAACGTGGACTCATGCTGGGTGTCGTACACCTCATCCACAGTATCAAATTTATATTTATTGTTCACCAAAACCTGATCGAAGGTGAAGCCGTACTTGGAGAGATAGTCTGTCTCAACGGTGGTCTTATACCCCTCTACTAAGGCGGCAATGTCAGGGTCCTCCGCAACCGTTTCGTCAACAGGTAAAAGTTCGAAGCTCTTCAGCGTTCCTTTGCGAGTGAGCTTGACCACGCCTAAATTACGTCCGTACTCTCCGGCAGAGACGATGACAGTGTCGTTTACAACGATAGGCTCGCTGAGAGTTGTGTGGGTGTGACCCGAAATAATGACGTCAATGCCGTCGACCGATTTGGCTAACTCGTAGTCCTCGCCCTTGCCATCCTCGGTACCGCTGTGGGAGAGACATATCACAACGGGATCGGCGCAGTATTTGTCTTTACAGTCTTTAACGGCAGCATTCACCGTCTCCTGCGCTACGGTGATAGGATCCTCAAGTATCATTCCAGAATTTGGAGCGCAGTCGTCAGAGTCAATGCCGAAAATACCGAAGAGGACGTAGTGAACGCCGCCCCTCTCCATAATCATATAGTCCTTGACTCCGTAATTGTTCAACGCATCCCACATAGCTTTGTCATAGCCGTCATGGTCTTTCATCGGGGGCCAGTAGTTTGCGCAAAGAATGGGCGGAACTGGATCGCCGCTGTCTGCAGCCACGTTCAGCATAGACTGGAGTCCTGCCTGCAGATAATCGTATTCGTGATTACCAAAGGTGGTGGCGTCATAACCCATAGCACCCATCATACGCAGTTCAATAGCAGAGGTTGCGTAGGCGGTCTGAAAGAGCGAGCCCATCGAAAAATCGCCGCCGTCTACAAGAATGGCATCGGGATCAAGCGCCTTCTGTTCGCGGATCAAGGTCATAAGACGGGCGTATCCGCCGTACTCTCCGCTTCCGTCCTCGTTGACGGAGGGAAGCAGGTGGGAGTGAAGGTCGTGGGTAAAAAGAATGGTGATCTCATCCTTGGAAGATGCCCCTTCGGCGTGGGATGCGACACAAAGGGAGAGAAGCATTACAAGTGTGAGTATCACGGTGGTCATGCGAAGAATTATCTGTTTCATTGCCGCTCCTTTCTTGAGTAGTAATTTAGCTTCTTGTGTTCTTTTGAAAACGTGCTTTGAGTTTATATAATAATCCATTTTTAGTTGGGGTTATTGGCGTTGTTTCGGGAAAAGGTTCATCCAATACCCATGGAAGCCTTATTCCATAAACAGTAACAACAAAACAATCATTTTTTTGCTCGTTGGGTATGAAACTATCTCCTATGATAATGCTAAGAAATAAGTTATCTTTAATGTCGATTTCATACTCATTGTATTCCAAGATTTTACCGCATACGGTATATGAGACAAAAACAT
Source organism: Acutalibacteraceae bacterium (assembly GCA_045540915.1). GTDB lineage: Bacteria > Bacillota > Clostridia > Oscillospirales > Acutalibacteraceae > RGIG2206. The sequence goes on along the minus strand of JAZQID010000101.1, from coordinate 24,137 downwards.
AATCGATTTCATTTTCCATTTCACAGCTTCCTGCTTCATCAGGGCGAGAGATATCTACACCAAGATCAGACAAAAACTCACTGAGCAACGGAAATGCACTTTTTATTTGGACATATAAATTGCGGCAACAGGGACAATCGCAAAGTGAATGGGCTTGATAATATTCTCTTGTGTTTTCGAGATCAATGTCCATTTTGGAATCTTGCTTTTGAACAATCATCATACCACTGCCTTTCATGAGTCTATTATAGTATGAAAACTATTGATTTTCAACTTAAAATAAATCAGGCTTACCTCATCACTATTCACTATTACTTATTACTTTCCAAAAATCCCGAATGTGATTTCAAGTGATGAGTGAAAAGTGATGAGTGAAAAAGTAAAAATCCCGCCCACTTGCGTGAACGGGATTTTTGAATGTTTTGGCAAAAAGATGGCTAATCTTACATCTAAGGGGAGCATGAACCAAGATCAAAAAAAGTGCGGTTTATCTTCAGGAATAAATGGCTCTACGTCTGTTTGGCTCATACAAAACGGAATTGCACATTCTAAAAAATAATTGTAATCATCAGCTCTGATATGTACCTTCAATATCTCTCCCGATAGCTTTTTTGTATATTGATTTTTACTTTTTTGTTTTTCGTTTGCAAAATAAATTATGTATGAATTTGAAATATCAGATCCTTCCCCGCTTCGTCCGTCATAAGATAAACCATAATCCTGAACGGCCGACCAATCTAAATATTTTTTACCAAAAAGCGAGCTGTATAAAATACCATCATCGTTGATAACCATTTTTTTACTGTAATGGTAAAAGGAAATAATCGCTGCGAGTAAAATACCGCCAAGCCATAAGCAGATATAAGCGCCTACGGCTAAATCTCCAATCGAACCGTCGAACTCGAAAAACATCGGAACGAAAAAGTATAGCCCGATACATTCCATAATCGTTAAGACTATTCCAGTTTTCAAAAACAAACTCTCGGATCTCATCTCAAATCCGTTTTTCGTCAGCTTTATAATAACGCACACCGCCTTTCTTGTGTTCATTATAGTATAAAAATTATTGCTTTTCAACATTCACAATAAAAAAGCTTTTTGCCGGAGCGAAAAGCCACCTAACTTTTTCACTATTCACTATTACTTATTACTTTCCAAAAATCCCGTTCACATATTTTTTAGTGAAAAGTGAAGAGTGAAGAGGTAATAAGTAAAAATCCCGCCCACTTGCGTGAACGGGATTTCTGGAGGTGCCACCCAGATTTGAACTGGGGAATAAAGGTTTTGCAGACCTTTGCCTTACCACTTGGCCATGGCACCGTTTGTTATGACTTTCATAGTATATGCTAACTTTTGCTTTTTGTCAACCCAAAAATTCAAAGAAATCGTAAAAATTTCTATTGAAGCAGACCTCGTCTTGTGGTAAAATCAAATGATAGAAACCCAGAGAGGTGTTGTTTTATGGGCTTAAAGTTTACCAAAATGCACGGCATAGGTAACGACTACATTTATTTTAACGGATTTGACACTGTCATCGACGACCCCGAGGCGCTTGCAAAACGTATCAGCGACCGCCGTTTCGGTGTCGGCGGAGATGGTATTGTGCTGATCCTTCCGTCCGAGGTTGCAGACTTCCGTATGCGTATGTTCAACCTTGACGGAAGTGAGGGCAGGATGTGCGGCAACGCAACCCGTTGCATCGGTAAATATGTATATGAGCGTGGACTGACCGATAAGACCGAGGTAACCCTTGAGACCCTCAGCGGAATCAAGACACTCAGTCTCGCTGTGGTCGACGGCGTAGTCGAGTCCATCACCGTTGATATGGGCAAGGCTATACTGAAAGCCGCCGACATTCCCGTTATTGCCAAGACCGATACTGTTATCGGCGAGGTGATGAAGGTCGCAGGAGGGGAGAGCGTTATCACCTGCGTGTCGATGGGAAATCCGCATTGTGTTGTCTTTGGCGACGGCATCGATGATATGGACCTTGAGACCATCGGCCCGCGTTTTGAAAATGACCCGATATTCCCTGAGCGTGTCAACACCGAATTTGTTGAGTGTATTGATTCGCACACATTAAAAATGCGCGTGTGGGAAAGAGGCAGCGGTGAGACCTGGGCCTGCGGCACGGGTGCCTGCGCTGTTTGCGTTGCTGCGGTCGAGAACGGCTTTGCCCCGCGCGATGAGGACGTAACGGTCAAGCTTCGCGGCGGCGATCTTGTAATTCGCTACTGCCTTGATTCAAGTGTTAAGATGACCGGTCCCGCCACCTTTGTTTATGACGGCGAACTGATTTAAGGAGGATAAAGTATGCTTAAGATCAATTCTAACTATTTGAATATCGGTGAATCGTACCTTTTTTCCACCATCGCAAAAAAGGTCAACGATTATGTTTCTGCCCACCCCGATAACAAGATCATCCGTATGGGAATAGGTGACGTGACCCGTCCGCTCTGTGACGAGGTCATCAAGGGCTTGCATAAGGGCGTTGACGATATGGCGGACGCCGCTACCTTCCGCGGATACGGACCCGAGCAGGGCTACGCCTTCCTGCAGGAGAGCATTAAGGGATACTATGCAGGTCGCGGAGTCGACCTTGACATCTCTGAGATCTTTATCAGCGACGGCGCAAAGAGCGACATCGGTAATATTCTCGATATCTTTTCGGTCGACAACACCGTTATGGTGCCCGACCCCGTCTATCCCGTTTACGTTGACACCAACATTATGGCAGGCAGAGAGATTGTCTACATCAATGCAAACGAGGAAAACGGCTTTTTACCTCTGCCCGATTCGTCTATGCACGCCGACATCATTTATATATGCTCACCCAACAACCCGACGGGTGCCGTATATAACCGCGAGCAGTTGAAGGTGTGGGTCGACTTTGCAATCGACAACGGCGCCGTAATTCTGTTTGATGCCGCATACGAGTCCTTCATCAAGGATGAGAGCCTGCCCCGCAGTATCTTTGAGATCGAGGGAGCGAGGAAGTGCGCTATCGAGCTTTGCTCTCTTTCAAAAACGGCAGGTTTTACGGGTACACGCTGCGGTTACACCATCGTTCCGCACGACCTTGTTTTTGACGGAGTTGAGCTTAACCGCCTGTGGCTTCGCAGGCAGACCACCAAGTTTAACGGCGTGCCCTACCTTATCCAGTGCGGTGCCGCTCAGGTCTTTACCCCCGAAGGTCAGAAGCAGATTGCGGCAACCTTGGACTACTACCGCAGAAATGCCGCGGCGATGACCGAGGCGTTCGACGATATGGGCGTCTGGTACACCGGCGGAAAATGCTCGCCGTACGTATGGCTTAAATGCCCCAACGGAATGAAGTCGTGGGACTTCTTTGACCTGCTTCTTAATCAGGCTGAGGTGGTCGGTACCCCCGGCGCAGGCTTTGGCCGCAACGGCGAGGGCTTCTTCCGACTGACCGCATTCGGCAATTATGAGAACACAGTCGAGGCGATGAAGCGTATCCGTTCACTTAATATATAACAGGGGTTGAAAACTGTTGACGTTGAATAAAATTTACGAAGAAAACGCGGTCGAGATACTTGCCGTCCCCGATGGTGTTATCATTGTTTCTCAGGAGGAGAACTTCGAGGATCAGGCGGTCGTAACCTTCAAATATTACTCCTTCCGTTCCAAAAGACTTATGTCGGTGACGAGGGATGTGTATTTGCGCGCAAAATTCGGCGATTCATATCAGGAGATATCCGCCCAACTTCCCGACTATATTAACTATAATGTGGCGCAGTTGCCCGACGGAGAGCTTCTGTGCGTTTATCCGACGGGTGAGAGCTATATGTTCTCGGTCGGAGGTAAGCTGGAGTGGAAGGGTGAACTGAAGTATAAGGGTTTCGGTCCCTCCGGTGTTGCCTGCGTGGGTAGGTCGATATGGCTTTCCTTTGCCGAAGGGGATACCATCCTCAGATATAATCCCCGCACAATGCGCGAGGAACTGCGTATCGGCAGCCATTCGGACGATGCATTCTCGCGCCCTTGTGGACTGTTTTGCAGTGATATGGGTCTTATTGTGTGCAATACCGAGAGCCGTTGTGTTGAACTGGTCGACACCGATAATTATACCGTCGATCGTATTTATAATTTTAATGAATCGGTATACCGCTATATTCGTTCGGGTGTCGAAAATATTGTTTTGCTTGAGTCGGGCGTTTATGTCGTCTGATGCCATAGCCGCCGTTGACCATCGGCGGCTATGTTTATATGATGGTGCATTTTTGGTACATAGATGGTGTTATAATGCTTCGCGATAGGAGGGGAGAATATGCTTCGTTTTATACTTGGGCCTGCAGGATGCGGCAAGACCTATTACATCCGCAATGAAATAGCAAACTGTGTCCGTAGCGGCGACAGGAATATTGCTCTGCTTGTGCCCGAGCAGAACAACTTTGAAAGTGAACGCGCGATGCTAAAATTACTTGGCAGCGCATCCACCGAGGTCGTTGAGGTCATAAGCTTTACTCGGCTTGCCGAGCAGGTCGAGCAGGCCTGCGGACATTGTGCCGCCGATGCTGCGGATGATGGGGTAAAAATGCTCATTATGGGCAGGGCGGTTCGGCAGGTCAAGGCTGAGTTTGCGGTATATTCGCGCAGTTGTGAAAGCCCTGAGTTTTGTAAGGCGGTTCTCGACCTTGTTGAAGAATGTAAGCGTTCTGCAATCACTCCCACTCAATTGCATCAGGCGGCTTTCGAGATAGAAGGTGCGCTCAAAAGCAAGACAGCCGACCTGTCCTTGATTATTAAAACCTATGAAGCACTTCTTTCAAGCCGATTCAGAGACCCGCTTGACGACCTGACCCGACTGACCGAGTCACTTTCTACGGTCGGGTATTTCAAGGGCAAGAAGGTCTTTATTGATGCCTTCAAAGGCTTTACCGCCCAGCAGTTTATGGTGCTTGACAGGATTTTTGCTCAGGCCGAAGATGTATATGTAACCCTTTGCACCGACAGCCTTCACGATGAGGACAGGGGGATAGGCCTCTTTTCGAATGTAAAGAGGACGGCTGAGCGGCTTATGATGATGGCAAGGGATAACGGCGTTGCGGTCGCATCACCCGTAATTCTTGATGGGGATGAGCGGTTTGGCGGCTCGGTTATTGCCAATGCCGAGCGTCTGCTTCGAGGAGTCGAGTTAGAGGATGTGAATGGCGGCGGTATCACCGTTTGCTCCTGTGCTAACCGATACGACGAGGCCGATTACGTTGCGCGTACCATAAGAAAGTTGGTGCGTACCGAAGACTACAGATATCGCGATTTTGCGGTCGTAGCACGTGATATTGAAGAGTATCACGCGATGCTGGTCAACGCGTTTGAGAGATACGGATTGCCCTGCTTCAGCGACCGCAGGGTAGACATTGATTCCCTCGCCCTTATCCGATTTGTTACCAACGCGTTAAACAGCGCGGGTAGCGGATTTGCCTTTGAAAACATAATTCCATATGTAAAATCAGCCCTTTCTCCTTTATCCGTTGAGCAGGCGGCCGAGCTTGAAAATTATGTTCTGTTGTGGAACAAGCGCGGCACTCAGTGGTATGAAGAATGGGTTGAAAATCCCAACGGCCTTGACACTGATTTTGATGAGGATGGGCTGAAAAGGATCAACGGTATGCGAGCCGATATTGTCGAGCCGTTGAAGGTGCTTTCCAAGGCGCTTGATTCAGGAAATGTTAAGAATATATGCGGTGCCGTCTACCGATTCTTGATATCGGTCGGCGCAGATAAGAGACTGGCTGAATATGCCGAAAAGCTTGAAGGGGACGGCGATACCTATTTTGCCGACCTGCACCGAAACAGTTGGGATGCGCTTATGGCCTGCCTTGATAAAACGGTCAGGGTGTTTGAGGGCGAAAACTGCGATAAGGCTGAGTTTTTGCAGTTGTTTGCGATGCTTTTGTCCTCGACCGACCTCGGTGCCATTCCGGATAGGCTTGATGAGGTGGTTATCGGCTCGGCGGATAGAATTCGACTTGGCGGAACAAGAGTGGTCTTTATGATCGGCGCCAATTACGGAGAATTTCCTCGCCCCGTTAAGCTGGGCGGCTTGCTTTCGGGCAACGACAGACGCCGCCTTATTCGAGGTGGGCTCAATATGCCCGATTATGCAAGGGAGAACGCCGTCGACGAGCAGTTCATTGTTTACACCTCGGTTACAGGTGCATCCGAAAGGCTGTATCTGACCTACCACACCTCGTCATTAAAGGGTGAGTCGGGCACACCGAGCGAATTTGTTGTAAAGATATGCGAGAATATTCCGCAGGTTGTTCGGACTACCTCTCAGGATAGTTATGAGGACTGCTTTGAAGGAGCCTTGCCGGCAATAGAGCTTGTCAGCGGTGAGTCGCATAAGAAATATGCACAGAGCCTGAAGGACGAGCTTGACAGGCAAAAGAGTCACCGCTCCGCACTGCTTGATCCGATACTCAACGAGAAGAAAAGCGTAACCCTAAAGCCCGAAACGGCACAGCGCCTCTTTGGTGCAGATATCAAAATGTCGGCCTCAAAGGCAGAGGTTTACAGCAAATGCCCTTTTTCATTCTTCTGTGAATTCGGTGTCGGTGCAAAGCCGTCTAAAAGTGCCGAATTTGATGCTTTGCAAAACGGAACCCTTGTTCACTATGTACTCGAGCACGCGGTATCTTCCTATGGAGCGAGGCTTGCCGATGTTGATCCAAAACAGAGGCAGGATGAGATTATGCGGCTTATCCGCGAGTATGCCGACCGATCCTTCGGCGGATACGACCGACTTGACCGCGCCTTCCTTTTCTTACTCGAGAGAGTTGCAGTCGTGCTTGACGATATTTTGCGACGTATCGGATGCGACTTTGCGCAAAGTGAGTTCAAGCCGGATAAATTTGAATTGCGCATCGGCTCTGAGGAGCTTGAAGCGGTAAAGGTCAATATTTCCAACGGCTCGGTACTGCTTCGCGGAGCGGTCGATCGCGTTGACGTCTATAAGGCTGACGGCAAGACCTATGTCCGTGTTGTAGATTACAAGACGGGTAGCAAAAAGTTCGACGTATCCGATCTTTTTTACGGCATAAATATGCAGATGCTTTTGTATCTGTTTGCCATCGTTGACAGCAATCTTTACGAAAATGCGGAGTGCTCGGGCGTGCTGTATCTGCCGTCACGCCGCGAGATAAAGATGTCCTCTCACGGAAGTTCGCAGGGCGATGAATCCGAACTCGGTATGAACGGTCTGCTCATTAACGATGAAAAGGTGCTCAGTGCTATGGAGCCCGAGGGCAAGGGTACCTATATCCCTTACTATCCGCACAACCCGAGAAAAAAGTCCTCATTGGCAAGTAAGGAGGACTTTGCCCGCCTGAAAAAGCAGATATACAGAATTTTGGCGCAGATCGGCGAGAATATCCACGCAGGACGCATTGAGGTTGACCCAATCGATTCAAAGAATGGGTCGGCCTGCTCATATTGCAATTATAAATCGGTGTGTCTGCACCGAGAGGATGACAATCGAAAGGCCGAGTCCTATTCGTTGTCGTCTGCCCTTGAGAAGTTAGCAGAGGAGGTGGAGTGATGGGATTTAAGCCTACCGCAGAACAGCAACGCGCCCTTGATGCAAGGGGGAGCGTACTTGTTTCGGCAGCCGCAGGATCCGGCAAAACGGCCGTGCTTTCTCACCGAGTGGTTGAGCGCATTATGGATAAGATTGAGCCGATAGGACTGGATGAAATGCTCATCGTTACCTTCACTAACGCTGCAGCAGCTGAGATGCGCGAGCGTATTTCTACCGTTTTGACCGAGTATGCACAGGAGCATCCTGAAAATTTCCGCGCTCTTGAGCAAAAGGCGGAGCTTGATTGCGCCGCAATCGGCACCATCGACTCCTTCTGCATCGATTTGATACGCGATAATTTTGAAGCGGCGCAGATAAATCCGGATTTTCGCATCGCATCAAACGAGCAGTTGTCTCTGCTTGAGAAGAATGCGGTCAGCGAGGCCCTCAACCGAATGTTATTGCGTGAGCCGGAAGAATTTAAGTTTTTAATATCTGCGTTGGGAACGGGTATCAGTCTCAGTTCGGTTGAGGAAAAAATACTTAAGATCTATCATTACACCCAGTCGTTGCCATTCCCTGAGGTGTGGCTCGATGCGGCCTGTGACGAATACAATAGTTTTAATTCGCTGAATGGCTCTGTATGGACGAAGACATTATTTGACCGCGCCTTCGACCAAGCGGATTATCATAAAACCGCCGTTGCTTCCGTCTTGCGAAGCCTTGAGAGTGATGCAGGACTCTTGTCTGTATACGGACCGGCGCTGAGCAACATTTATGACCTGCTTTGCGCGGTTTGTGATGGGGCGAAGAGTATGGAATATGAACGGTTGCATCGGTTGCTGTCCGATTATTCACCCCTTGCCTTAGGTTCAAAGCAAAAGGTGGATGTTACTCTCAGAGAATATGCCAAGGGAGTCTTCAATTCAGCAAAATCTGCAGTGAACAAGCTGAAAGAGGTCTTTGCAGAGAATGAACAGACCTGCATTGAGGATATCAAGGTTGCAGGAAGATGTGTCAACCATCTTTGTGCCCTTGTGCGCGATTTTACAGAGATACTTAGCCGGATGAAAAAAGAGCGCAACCTCTATTCCTTTGCAGATATTGAGCATGCGGCACTGCGTTTGCTGTGTGAATGGAAGAACGGCGAGATTTGCGTGCGCGAGGGTGACCTTACCTCTCGTTTCAAAGAGGTGCTTGTAGACGAATATCAGGACACCAACGACCTGCAAAACGCTATATTCTACGCGCTTTCCGATTGCGGAAAAAACTTGTTCTTGGTTGGAGACGTAAAGCAGTCTATCTACCGTTTTAGACGCGCAAACCCCACCAATTTTATTGAGAAAAAGGAATCTTATCCCGAATATGATGGCACTACATACCCTGCGAAGATTTCGCTGAGCGGTAACTTCCGCAGTCGTGCTGACGTGTGCGATTTTGTCAACTTTGTGTTCCGTCTGCTTATGGCGAAGAAGACTGCCGAGATGGATTACCTTGCCGAAGATGAACTTCGTCCGATGGGCGATTTCGCTGAGGTTGATGAGCCTGCGGTGGAGTTGCATATAGTGCCTACCGATGAGGTTGAGACTGAGGCATCCTATGTGGCAAAATATATTGCAAATGCAGTTCAAGACGGCGAACTTGTCTCGGACGGAAAGGGTGGATTGCGCCCTGTTGAATGGCGCGATTTCACCGTTTTGCTCCGCTCCTGCAAGAAGAATGCGGAGGTTTTCCTTTCCGCAATGAAAAAGGCAGGCGTTCCCGCTTGGACTGAAAGCAAGGAGGGCTTCTTTGGCCGCGAGGAGATACAGATTGCCCTTTCACTTTTGAAGGCGATCGATAATCCCCTTAAGGACGTGCCCTTGCTTGCAATCCTGATGTCGCCCGTTTTCTCATTTGATGCAGAGGAGATTGCGCAGATGCGCCTTTGCGACCGAAAGGGAAGCCTTTACAGCGCTCTTTGCCGCTATGCTCGGGATAACGAAAAGGCAAAGACCTTTTTATCCTCGCTTGCTCGTTATCGTGATTGGGCAGGCACCGTATCATCCGACAGGCTTATAAGAATGGTCATCGATGACACGGGTCTGTCGGCTATTGTTAGAGGGATGGATGACGGTTCATCCCGTCGGGCAAACCTGCTTATGTTGGCTGAATGTGCCGCCGAACACGAGTCAAACGGATTCAAGGGGTTGACCTCATTCCTGCGATATCTTGATAATGTTGAAAAGCGTGGGGGCGAAATTCCTGCCGCTGTTGTGTGCGAGAGTGAAAACGTCGTCCGTATACGCAGTATACATAAGTCAAAGGGACTCCAGTCGCCCATTTGCATCCTCGCCTGTATGACCGATGAGTTTAACCTGCAGGATTCCTATCAGTCGGTCGTACTAAATGAGAGTATGGGAATAGGGCTGCGCATCTGCGACGATGAAGCCGGAAAGAAGTATGACACTTTGCCTCGCAGGGCTATGTCCTATAAAGAGACCGAGGCGGCCATCGCCGAGGAAATGCGATTGCTCTACGTTGCATTGACGCGCGTTCAGGACAGGCTTGTAATGGTTTGCGCCGATTCTAAAGCGGAAAAAGCCATACAGACAGCTGCGGGTCGCGTTAATTCAGGCTGGGAAGGCAGTGCCGATGCCATTGACCCGTATGCTGTTGGTTCAGCGAACAGCTATGCACAATGGATATATATGGCCTGTCTGCTGCACCCGTCCTGTGCATCACTTCGTGATATGGTGAATGGTAACTTCAACTGTTCCGATGCTAAGGGAAGGGTAAAGGTCGTGATATCCGAAGCCGAAACTGCCGACGTGGATAAAACATCATCGGGATTGCCTGAACAGGAGGAAAAGGATTTTTCGGCATACTTTGATTTTGAGTATCCCTATGAAAAGTTGTTGTCATTCGAGGCCAAGTATTCGGTGTCGCAGTTGGCAAAAAGTATGTATAGTGTCGATTACTGTTGCACATCAAGGCCTGCTTTTATAACCGGAGAAAAGCTTACGGCGGCTCAAAAGGGAACTGCTACCCATAGGTTTATGTGCTTTGCGGATTATAGTTTGGCTGAAAGATCGGTCGATGCTGAGATCGAGAGACTTGTAGCATCAGGCCGCTTGACAAGTGAGCAGGGTGAAGGCATCGACAGAGAAACGGTGCGAGCATTTTTTGACAGCGAGATCTACGGAAGAATTAAGTCGGCCGACCGAGTGCTCAGGGAGAGCAGGTTTATATACGAGCTTCCCGTGAACGAACTTGATTCCACCTGCGACAGTGATGAAACCGTGGTGGTTCAGGGCGTTGCCGACTGTGTCATTTTTGAGCCTGACGGAATAACTATACTCGATTTCAAGACCGACAGAAACTGCACCGAGGACGACCTGATAAATAAATACACCCGACAGCTTCAGGTCTACTCCGATGCCTTTTCGTCCAACTATTCGATTGCCTCTAAGCCGTCTTATATCTACTCTTTTTATCTGAAAAAGGAGATAATGATACCCTAATGCAAGACAAAAATAAAAAAATGCAAAAAAACACTTGCATTTATCAAACGATTGTGATATCATTCCCTTGTTAAACAAAAACCAAGAATGAAGAAAGAGGTGACTTTAATGAAAGAGGGAATCCATCCGAAGTACGAAACTGTGGTCGTTCGTTGCGCTTGCGGTGCAGAGTTCGAGACCCGTTCAACAAAGGAAAACATCCGTTTGGACATTTGCTCAAACTGCCATCCTTTCTTTACCGGTAAGCAGAAACTGGTTGATACCGGTGGTCGCGTTGACAGATTTAAGAAGCGCTTTAACATGCAGGATAAGTAAGTCTGCCCATATTGTTGTTTTCGGTTCCGCAATCGGTTATTCGGTTGCGGAATTGTTTTTACAGTAAGAAAAAAGGAGGTGTACCGAATGTATAAGACTATCATCGGGTCGGGCGAGGCGGAATATGTAGACCGTCGCTCAAGGTTTATCAGTGCCGTTATTCCTGCAACCTGCGAGCAGGACTGCCTAGATTTTATTGCCGAGCGCAAATCGAAGTACTGGGATGCCCGTCATAATGTGTATGCCTATTCCTTGCGAGAGGGTAACTGCCGACGTTATTCCGATGACGGCGAGCCTCAGGGAACGGCAGGAGTTCCGACCCTTGACGTGCTTACAAAGTCGGATGTGACCGACATTTGCGTTGTTACGACTCGCTATTTCGGCGGTGTCCTGCTTGGAACGGGCGGACTTGTCCGAGCCTATTCTCATTCGGTAAGCCTTGCTTTAGAAAACGCAGGCATCGTTACAATGCGCCCCGTGATCGACTGTGAACTGAAATGCGAATACTTCCTGTACGGTAAACTTGATGCCCTGCTTTCTTCATTTGATGTGTTGGATAAGTTGTGCGATTTTGCTGAGGGAGTGCATATTAAATTTGCGGTTAAAAAGGATTTAGTTGATATTTTGGAAGCCTCAATCACCGATGCAACCGCAGGACAGGTGCAACTTTATAAGTTTGGTGAGCATTTTGCAGCCGTCAACAATTAAAAAGAGGGTTTATTGTAAAATTGTCGAATAATATAGATGAAAAGACTTTTTATATCGTTATAAGGCGGTGAAATTCTATGGTTATGGCAGGTTGTCCTCGCGAGTACATTGAAAAATCCGAGCATTTGATATTGAGGGATGAGGCCGCTTTCAGCGACAACTCTCGCGGACGTTCCCGTGAGGAGAAGGAGTGTGACCTTCGCACCTGTTATCAGCGTGACCGCGATCGAGTGGTTCATTCTCTCGCTTTCAGGCGGCTCAAGCACAAAACGCAGGTCTTTCTTTCGCCTGAGGGTGACCATTACCGCACCCGACTTACCCATACCATCGAGGTTTCGCAGATTGCGAGAACCATTGCACGCGCTTTAAGACTCAATGAGGACTTGACAGAGGCTATTGCGATGGCTCATGACCTCGGACACACACCTTTTGGCCATGCAGGTGAGCGTGCCCTTAACGACTGCCTTAACGGCGGTTTTCGCCATTATGAGCAGAGTGTGCGCGTCGCTGAAAAGATAGAGAAGCACGGCGAGGGCCTCAACCTTACATACGAAGTTAAGAACGGCGTTTTGCGCCATACTAACGGCGATTGGGCCGACACTCTCGAGGGTAGAGTCGTCCGTTTGAGCGATAGGATCGCCTATATAAACCACGATATCGATGACGCGGTGCGTGCAGGAATCCTTACCGAAGATGATATTCCTCTTGACATCAGGCAGGTGCTCGGTGGCTCTAAGTCGAGCCGTATCGACACCCTTGTTTCCTCGGTAGTCCGTGCAAGCGGCTCAACCGTCTGTATGGACCCTGAGATTGAAGCGAAGTCTAACGAACTGCACGATTTCCTCTTCCAAAACGTATACACCAACCCCATTGCAAAAGGGGAGGAGTCTAAGGTTGGTGACCTGATCTACCGCCTGTTTACCTATTATATTAAGCACAGCGATAAGATTCCCGACGATTATTCCTTTATCCTTGAGACCGAGGGGGTCGAGCGTGCCGCCGCTGACCATATCGCTGGTATGACTGACCGATACGCCGAGTGGGTCTTTGAGGACCTGTTTATCCCTCATTCGTGGAAGTTTTAGTGTAGGCAAGTAAAATAATTGCTATACTTATTATTGGAGGTGACGGTTTGTGAAATTGGATGATTCCTTTCTTATGGATATAAAAATGAGAAATGATATTGCTTCGGTTATATCTTCTCACGTAACCTTGAAGAAGCGCGGAAGTAATTTGGTCGGACTGTGTCCCTTTCATAATGAAAAGACCGGCTCGTTTACCGTCTATCCTCAGAACGGCTCCTTCTACTGCTTTGGTTGCGGAGTAGGCGGCGATGTTATTACCTTTCAGATGAAGGTTGAAAACATCGACTACATAGAGGCAGTCCGTATGCTTGCCGACCGTTGCGGTCTGCAGATGCCCGAGGAGGGCTACGATGACTCTATGCATAAGCTTCGTATGAAGATATACGAGATCAACCGCGAGGCTGCCCGTTTCTTTCATTCTCAGCTTATTTCCAAATCGGGCGAGCAGGCGCTTAAGTACCTGACCGACCGACAACTGTCGATGGGCACTATCCGCAGGTTTGGGTTGGGATTTGCCCCTGATTCGTGGGACAGCCTTTACAGGCACCTGCGCGGTTTGGGATACAGCGACGACCTGCTTGTTCAGGCCGACCTCGTTATGAAACGGCGAAACGGCAACGGTTGCTTTGACCGTTTTCGCAAAAGGGTGATGTACCCCATCATTGACCTGAGGGGTAACGTTATCGCCTTTGGCGGACGAATTTTGCCGGGTGACGAGTCTCCAGCAAAATACATTAACACATCCGATACGCCTGTTTATAAAAAGAGTCATAATATATACGCGATGAATATCGCTAAGAACTCCAAGGCGGACAAGCTGATTCTGTGCGAGGGCTATATGGATGTTATCGCGATGCATCAAGCCGGATTTGACAATGCCGTTGCCGCCTGCGGTACCGCTTTTACCGAGGAGCAGGCAAAACTGCTGTCGCGGTATACTAACGAGATAATCATTACGATGGATGCCGACGCGGCAGGCGAAAAGTCGACCAATCGCACCATCGATATTCTCACCCGAACAGGAGTTTCGATTCGCGTGCTTCGTTTGCCCGATGCCAAGGACCCTGACGAATTTATCAAAAAGTTCGGGCCTGAGCGGTTCAAGGGCCTGATTGAAGGCGCGGGCAACGACATTGAGTATAAATTGCAGGTTGCCAAGACAAAATATGATGTTGATACCGATAACGGACGACTTTCATATCTGCGCGAAGCCGCCGCTATTCTTGCCGGTGTTGACGATAGCATCGCACGCGCTCTTTATGCCGGCAAGCTGTCGCAGGATTACAACATTCCGCTGGACAGCCTCAACCGCGAGATAGGCTATATCGCAGGTCAAAAGCACAGGGTCGATAAGAAAAAGACCATTGCTAAAGCGGTGCGAAAGCCCGAGGGTGCCGATAGGATCAATCCTGACCGCAACGCTCACTTGGGCGCCGCTATTGCCGAGGAAACGATACTGCACATCTATATAATGCATCCGTCACTGTTCGACCGCGTGCCGATGTCGGAGGAGGACTTTATAACCGCCTTTAACCGACGGGTATTTGCCCGATTGAGCGAGCTTTTAACCAACGGTATGACCCCCGACGTTTCGCTTTTCAGCAGTTGCTTTTCACCTGATGAAATGGGACGAATTGTTGAGATCATGAACCGAAATGTCAGCGGAGACGTCGCTGAAGATGAGCTGAAGGACTGCATCCGCCGCTTATCGAGCGAGAAAAATCGGCTTACTGCGTCCAATCCGTCCGAAATGAATGAGGACGATTGGGCAATGAAGATAAAGGAAATCAGCCAAAATAAGAGAGGGGACAAAAAATAATGAACACCATTGATTTTGACAAGGATGGCAACGAGATCGACGTTGACCGCTTTGATATCGACAAGACTGCAAGCCAGCTGAATATTGACGATACCGATAAGGACGAGCCTCTGCTTGACCTTGATATAAACCTTATGGCCGAGGAGCCTACTGCCGAGGACCTTGAGATCGAAGAGGTCGATCAGGAAGAGCTTGAGGACGCGCTCACCTTTGATAACGTCGCTCTGGACGACCCTGTTAAGCTCTATCTTAAAGAGATCGGACAGGTTCCGCTTCTGAGCATCGATGAGGAGCGCGAGCTGGCAGAGAAGATACTTGACGGAGATAATTGGGCAAAAAGCCGTCTTACCGAAGCCAATCTGCGACTTGTCGTAAGTATCGCAAAGAGATACGTCGGCCGAGGTATGCATTTCCTTGATCTTATTCAGGAGGGAAACGTCGGTCTTATCAAGGCGGTAGATAAGTTCGATCATACTAAGGGCTTCAAGTTTTCTACCTACGCTACCTGGTGGATAAGACAGGCTATCACCCGTGCTATTGCAGATCAGGCGCGTACTATTCGTATCCCCGTTCATATGGTTGAGACCATCAACCGACTGAAAAAGACCCAGAGTCAGCTTCTGCACGAGAACGGCTATGAGCCGAGCGAGGAGCAGATCGCTCAGGAAATGGATATGACGGTCGAACGCGTGCGTGAGATAATGCGTGTGGCTCAGGAGACCGTTTCTATGGAGACTCCCATCGGCCCCGAGGAAGACAGCAGACTTATGGACTTCATTCGTGACGAGGACGCCCTTGCACCCGATGATGCCGCACTCAAGACCATCACCAACGAGGATATCGATAGCGTGCTCAAGACCCTTACTCCTCGTGAGGAGGCGGTCATTCGTCTGCGCTTCGGACTTGAGGATGGCCGCAGCCATACTCTCGAGCAGGTCGGCGAGCAGTTTCAGGTTACCCGTGAGCGCATCCGTCAGATCGAGGCAAAGGCTCTGCGCAAGCTTCGTCATCCCGTTCGCAGCAGCAAGTTCCGCGATAAATAAGCAATGTACCTTATGCCCCTTCCGTGCATATAATGTACGGGAGGGGTTTTATGCGTTGCAGAATTCAAGATCTCAGACATAAGGACGTAATTTGCATTTCGGACGGAACGGCACTTGGCTGCGTTTGTGACGTTGAGGTGGATACGGTCGATGCGAAACTGATCGCGATCATTATCTACGGCCGTCCAAAATGCTTTGGCTTATTGGGCAGGGAAGAGGACTGCATCATTCCTTGGTGCGATATTGAGGTAATAGGAGAAGATGCGATCTTGGTCAATTCTTCGCCTGTAAGACCGCGCAGAAGAAGTGTTTTAAGAGGGCTTCTCGGAGGCAACTAAAATTTGTAAAAAAAGTACTTGCAAAGTTTAGTGCGATGTGATATAATACCTCGGTAAATCAATACACACATCGCGTGACAACTGCCGAAGGTGCCGAAAGGTAGCGGTATTTGAGTGATCGCGGTGGAGGGTAAACCAAAGGAGGATTTTACAAATGTCAGTAGTATCAATGAAACAGCTTCTTGAAGCCGGTGTCCACTTCGGTCATCAGACAAGAAGATGGAACCCCAAGATGGCCGAGTACATCTTTGCCGAGCGTAACGGAATCTACATCATCGACCTTCAGAAGACGGTCAAGAACCTCGAGGTTGCTTACAACTTCGTTCGTGACCTTGCTATGAACGGCGAGGAGATCCTGTTTGTCGGTACCAAGAAGCAGGCTCAGGATTCGGTCAAGGAAGAGGCTATCCGTTGCGAGATGCCCTTCGTCAACGCCAGATGGCTTGGCGGTATGATGACCAACTTCAACACCATCAAGTTGCGCATCCGCCGTCTTAATCAGCTTCGCAAGATGGCTGAGAACGGCACCTTCGATCTTCTTCCCAAGAAGGAAGTTATCAAGCTTCGCCTTGAGATCGAGAAGCTCGAGAAGTATCTTGGCGGTATTCAGGAAATGAAGGGTCTGCCCGGTGCTCTGTTCATCGTTGACCCCCGCAAAGAGAGAATTGCCGTTTCCGAAGCAAAGAAGCTCAACATTCCGATCGTTGCTATCGTTGACACCAACTGCGATCCCGACGAGATCGATTACGTCATCCCCGGTAACGACGACGCTATCCGTGCGGTTAAGCTGATTGCTGCTACTATGGCCGATGCCGTTTTGGAGGGCAAGCAGGGTGTTCAGGGCTCTGCTGCTGTTGAGGCAGAGGAAGAGGCCGCTGAAGAGGCTGCCGAGTAAGTTGCACCACCAGATGCCCGCGCGAAACGCGGGCATTTTTACTCTTTAATAATTATGGAGGTTAAAGTTATGAATTTTACTGCAAAAGATGTTCAGGCACTGCGTGAAAAGACCGGTTGCGGAATGATGGACTGCAAGAAGGCGCTCGTTGAGTGTGACGGCGACGTTGATAAGGCCATTGACTTCCTGCGTGAAAAGGGACTTGCTTCTCAGGCTAAGAAGTCTACCCGTATCGCCGCTGAGGGTCAGGTCGTAGCTATCGCCGGTGAGACTGCCGGTGTTGTCCTTGAGGTCAACTCCGAGACCGACTTCGTTGCCGGTGGCGACGGATTTAAGGCTCTGTGCCAGGATATTGCCAAGATCGCTCTCGAGCAGAATCCTGCTGACGTCGACGCTCTTCTTAACTGCTCTGAGAACGGCAAGACCGTTTCCGAGATGGTTCAGGATTACTTCCTTATCGTTCGCGAGAATATGAAGGTTCGCCGTTTTGCCCGTCTTGACGGTGTTGTTTCCAACTACGTTCATGCCGGCGGTAAGATCGGTGTTCTTGCTAAGTTTGAGACCTCTGCCGAGATCGCTGCTAACGATGAGTTCAAGATGATGGCTAAGGATATCTGCATGCAGATCGCCGCTGTCAATCCCTCTTATCTCGACGAGGCTTCTGTTCCTGCTGAGGTTCTTGAGCACGAGAAGAACATCCTTATCGCTCAGATGAAGGAAGATCCCAAGATGGCCAACAAGCCTGAGGCTGTTCTCGAGAAGATCGTTTCCGGTAAGATCGGAAAGTACTACAAGGAGAACTGCCTGCTTGAGCAGGAATTCGTCAAGGACGGCGATATGAACGTTGCTCAGTACGTTGCTTCTGTTGCTAAGAAGCTCGGCGGCGATATCAAGGTCGTTGAGTATGTTCGCTACGAAAAGGGCGAAGGCCTGCAGAAGCGTGAGGACGACTTTGCAGCCGAAGTTGCCAGCATGGTAAAATAAATTAAACATCAATTACCGAAGTGTTGACCCACTTCGGTAATTTTTTTATCTTTTTATGTTAACAGATACTTTACATATTCTCGGTTATATTGTAAAATAGAGATAATATATTAGGAGGTGGTACTGTGTCAGTTGCATATAATCGAATCCTCTTGAAACTCAGTGGAGAAGTTATGGCCGGAGAAAAGGGTACCGGTTTGGATTTTGACACTGTTCTGACAATTTGTAAGAGTGTTAAAAAGGTGGTTGACCTCGGTGTTGAAGTTGCTATCGTTGTAGGTGGCGGAAACTTCTGGAGGGGCCGCTCAAGCGGAAAAATGGACCGTACCCGTGCTGACCATATGGGAATGTTGGCGACAACTATTAACGCACTCGCTCTTTGCGATGCGCTTGAACAGCTTGAGGTACCGGTTCGTGTTCAGACCGCTATTGCTATGCACGAGGTTGCCGAGCCCTACATCAGAAACCGCGCCGTTTCTCATCTCGGTAAGGGCCGTGTCGTTATTTTCGGTTGCGGAACGGGTAATCCCTTCTGCTCGACCGATTCAGCCGCCGCTTTGCGTGCCTGTGAAATCGATGCCGACGTAATCTTCAAGGCGACCAACGTTGACGGAGTTTACGACAGCGATCCTAAGCTTAATCCCAATGCGGTGCGATATGATGAGATCAGCCTTGCCGAAGTGGTTGAGAAGCGTCTGCACGTTATGGACACAACTGCCGCCGCTATGTGCTTGGAGAACGACATACCGATCTTTGTCTTTAATCTGAACGATCCCGACAACATCGTTCGCGCCGTTCAGGGCGAAAAGATCGGAACGATAGTTAAATAATTTGAGATAGGAGATATCCGATATGAAAGAACTTATGAATCTGACCGAAGAAAAGATGTCCAAGTCTGTCAAGGCTCTGGAAAGAGAGTTTGCTTCCATCCGTGCAGGACGTGCGACCCCTGCCGTGCTTGACAAGGTGCTTGTTGATTATTACGGTGTTCCTACTCCCATTGAGCAGATGGCGGCCGTTTCGGTTGTCGAGGCTCGTTCACTCGTCATTCAGCCTTGGGACGCATCTACCGTTAAGACCATCGAAAAGGCTATTCTTGCCTCCGACATCGGTATCAATCCGCTCAACGACGGCCGCTCTATTCGCTTGAACTTCCCGCCGCTTACCGAGGAAAGACGTAAGGAGATCGTTAAGGATGTCCGCAGAATGTCTGAGGATAGTAAGGTTGCCGTTCGTTCTATTCGCCGCGACGCTATTGAAAAGCTCAAGGCTATGAAGAAGAATTCCGAGATCACCGAGGACGACGTAAAGAAGGGTGAGGGCGATATTCAGAAGCTCACCGATAAATATGTTAAGCTGATCGACGACAGGACTAACGAAAAGGAAAAGGAAACTCTCGAGATCTAACAAAAATAACGGGACTGTGACGATTACATAGTTGCAGTCCTCTTTTTAAGAGGGAAAGTATGAGCATATTCAAAAAAAGCCGAACCGCCGCAATTGAACCAAAGAGGCTTCCTGTCCATATTGCAATAATTATGGACGGCAACGGACGCTGGGCGAAAAAGCGCGGTCTTCCGCGCTCGGCAGGCCATTCAGCAGGCGCGTCTACCTTCAAGAGTATCGCGCGGTACTGCAATCAGATCGGTATCCGATATCTGACAGTCTACGCCTTTTCAACTGAAAATTGGAAACGCTCGCAGGATGAAGTTGAAGGTATTATGAATCTCCTGCGCGAATATCTTATCGATTCGGCTAATTTTAAGGGCGAGAACATTCGGTTGAAATTCATAGGCGACCTGAGCAGGTTGGCTCCCGATATTCTTGAACTGATCGACAAGGCCGAAAAGGATTCCGATGATTCGACGGGATTGCAGGTGAATATTGCTCTTAACTACGGCGGACGTGACGAGATAGTCCACGCAGTACGCGATATTGCGAAGAACGTCCTGCAGGGCAGTCTTAATGCCGAGGATATCACCGAGCAAACTGTCTCGGATAACCTCTACACCGCCGATATGCCCGATCCCGATTTGGTAATTCGCCCAAGCGGCGAGTACCGTCTGTCAAATTATCTTATTTGGCAGACGGCTTATTCAGAATTTTGGTTCACCGATGTTTTGTGGCCCGATTTCAGTAAGAAGGATCTTGATGAAGCTATCATCTCCTTTTCAAAGAGAGATCGCCGCTTCGGTAACGCTAAGTAAAAGGAGGTTTTGACCGTGAAGGTAAGAATTATTACAGCGTTGATTGCGATCGCCGCAGTAATCGGCTTGCTGTTTTTGCACGACACGATAGCGATCAGCATCGTTGTTGCTTTGCTGAGCCTGTTAGCAGGCTATGAGGTGCTGAACGTTACGTCTACGGGTAAGAACCTGTTCTTTATGATATCTACTTTGATTTTTATGGGCTCGTTTCCGTTCTTTGTCGGCGGCTACCTGACCTTTATGGATTACAAGACCCTCATTATTGCTTATTTTATCGCTTTCGCAGTCAGCGTGGTGATAAAATATGACCCGACGGGCCTTGAGAGACGGTTTGTTGCATTTTTGATGAATGTTTTTGTATCTTTTGGGTTCAGTTCGATAATAAGAACGCTGAAAATGGAGCACGCTATCTTCTTTTTCCTCGTTGCAGGATTTTGCGCGTGGATGACCGATACGGGTGCCTATTTTGTCGGCACCTTCCTTGGCAAAAATAAGTTGTGCCCCGTACTTAGCCCCAAAAAGACGGTCGAGGGTGCGATCGGCGGACTTGTAATTTGTGTTTTGACCGTTATGGCCCTTGCCGGAGTATATGCCTCGCTGTTTGAAACCGCGCTCAAGATTGCCTATCTGCCGCTTGTGTTGGGTACGGTTGTTGCATCTGTCGGCGGAATGGTGGGCGACCTCTTTGCATCTGCCGTCAAGCGTTGCTATTCGGTCAAGGATTACGGTAACCTTTTCCCCGGCCACGGTGGTGTTATTGACCGCGTGGACAGCGCCTTGTTTACCTTCCCGATAATTTATCTTATTAATCAGTATTTTGCCTTTATCGTTTGATCTCAGGAGGTGTGCAGAATGCGAAGTATCGCTGTGTTAGGGTCGACCGGCTCCATCGGTACGCAGACTCTTGACGTTGCCGAAAAACTTGGTATGTCAGTCTGCGCACTGACTGCAAACAGCAGGATCGACATTCTTGAAGAGCAGTTGAGGAAATATAAGCCCCAATATGTTGCAATAGTTGATGAAAAGGCTGCTGCTGAGTTTAAGAGCAGGACGCGTGACCTGTCGTATATTCTGTTGACGGGCATAGAGGGTGTCTGCCAATGTGCTTCGCTGGATGAGGCGGATATCGTTCTCAATTCAGTGGTCGGTATCGCAGGACTAAGACCCACACTTGCCGCTATTAACGCGGGTAAACCGCTTGCCCTTGCAAATAAGGAGTCGCTCGTAACGGGCGGCGATCTTGTTATGAAGGCGGCTCGTGATAAAAATGTGCCAATTCTTCCTGTTGACAGCGAGCATTCGGCTATTTTTCAGTGCCTTAATGCCGCACCGCCTGATAGAAAAATCGGTAAAATAATCCTTACCGCATCGGGCGGCCCTTTCTTTAACAAAACGAGGGATGAGCTGAAGTCGGTTACGGTTGAACAGGCACTCAAGCACCCAAATTGGAGTATGGGTGCCAAGATAACTATTGACAGCGCAACTATGATGAATAAAGGCCTTGAGGTGATCGAGGCGGTGCATCTTTTCTCGGTTGCGGCAGATGATATTGAGGTGGTCGTTCATCGTGAGAGTCTGCTCCATTCGGCGGTCGAGTTCGTTGACGGCTCTATTATAGGTCAGATCGGCGTTCACGATATGCGTGTGCCGATTCAGTACGCGTTAACCTATCCCGACCGATTTAATGCGCCTTGCGAGCGTTTGAGCCTGACCCAAGCGGCGCAAATGACCTTTGCAAAGCCTGATACCGACACCTTTCAATGCCTGTCGGTATGCATTGATGCTATCAGACAGGGAGGATTGAAGCCTATCGCAGCCAATGGTGCCAACGAGCAGGCGGTTGCCTTGTTCCTTGATAGAAAGATCGGATTTTTGCATATCGGCGAGCTTGTGAAGGCGGCAACCGACGCTCAGTCTGTCGGTTGCGTGGCTTCGGTTGACGATATTTTTGACGCCGATAGAGCGGCGCGTGAATTTGTTTTAACCCACGCCTAAATTTAGAAAGGGTATGATTGATATTTTAGCTGTATGGAATAATATTTGGCCCTATTTGGTAGCGGTGCTTGTACTGTTTTCGGTCATAATTATTCATGAATTCGGACATTTTCTCCTTGCTAAGCTTAACGGCATTCGCGTTAATGAGTTTGCCATCGGATTTGGCCCTAAGCTTATTAAAAAGCAGATCGGCGAGACCGAATATTCCCTTCGCCTGATTCCGTTTGGCGGACTTTGTGCTATGGAGGGTGAGGATGAGGATAGTTCCGATCCGCGTGCATTCAACAGCCGCCCTGCATGGCGCAGACTGCTTGTAGTGGTTGCGGGAGCGGTGTTTAATCTTGTGCTCGGCTTCATTTTGGCTGTTGCCATTGTTGCGCCTCAGGAGAGGTTTGCGACCACTACAGTTGCGAAATTTGATGAGGAAGCGGTCAGCTGTAACTACGGATTAAAGGTAGGAGACAAGATCGTTAACGCAAACGGCAGAAGCGTCTTTACCGTTTACGATCTGAGCTATATTTTCGGCTCCGACGAGGACGGATACATTGATTTCGTTGTTGAGCGTGAAGGCAAAGAAGTTGCGCTTGATGGGGTGAAATTTGACCTCGAGGAGCTCGAGGACGGAGCTCGTTATATTCGTTTAGACTTCTTCGTTTACGGCGAGGATAGAAGCGTCGGCTCGGTGCTGAAAAATTCATTTAACACCGTTCTGTCCTATGGTAGAATCGTTATTATGTCGCTGACCGACCTGCTGACAGGCAAATTCGGTATCAACGATATGAGCGGTCCCGTCGGCATCACCGTAGCAATAGGTGATGCGGCAAAGCAGTCCCTTTCGAGCGTGCTGAACCTTGCCTGCCTGATTACTGTAAATCTCGGTATCTTCAACCTTATGCCGCTACCCGCGCTGGACGGCGGCCGAGTCGTATTCCTGCTTTACGAAATGGTAAGGCGCAAGCCCGTTCCCCAAAAGTTTGAGGGAGTCGTTCATACTGTTGGATTTTTGCTGTTATTATTATTGATAGTTGTAATTTCATTTAAGGATATAGTCGGTCTGTTTATCTAAGGAGGGGTATTTGTGCGTAGAGTATCACGGATGGTTAATGTAGGAAATGTACAGGTTGGCGGAAATGCACCTGTCAGCGTTCAGTCGATGCTGTGCGCGCCTTCTTTTGATGTTGAGAAGAATGTTGAGCAGGCCGTCAAGCTTCAGCAAGCAGGATGCGATATCATTCGTGTATCGGTGCCTGATGCTGAGTCTGTGGCTTTGATTGATGCTTTGAAGAATGCGGTAGATATGCCTGTCGTGGCCGATATCCATTTTGATTACCGCTTAGCTTTGGATTGCGTTGCCGCAGGAGTCGATAAGATTCGAATCAACCCCGGCAATATCGGCGATGACAGCCGTGTTAAAGCAGTCGCCGATGCCTGCCGTCAGCATAATATTCCTATCAGAATAGGGGTAAATTCAGGCTCGTTGGAAAAATCGATACTTGCAAAGCACGGTGGACCGACTGCCGAAGCTTTGGTCGAGAGTGCACTCTATCATGCATCATTGCTCGAGAAGTTCGATTATAATGACATTGTCATATCTATTAAGGCGTCCGACGCCGTCAGGACCTTCGATGCTTATTCGCTTATTGCTGAGAAGTGCGAATATCCCTTACATCTCGGTGTTACCGAGAAGTCGGAGGGGCCAAGC
>JAZQID010000100.1:0-8952 GCA_045540915.1 Acutalibacteraceae bacterium | reverse complement strand
TTTCAGTTTTTGTTGCGCCAATACTACTTACATCTGCCGTTGGTGCTTTTTCAAGCAGTACGTGCTTAAATAGCCCAATTACTGCAAGGGAAATTGCGCAAAACAGGCAAAGAGAGGCAGCCACCTGCGTAAAAGCGCGATGCCTTCTTTTCTTTTCGATGTTGTATTCATCGATCTTTTCAAATACACTGTTAATAGTTTCATCATAGTTTTTCATAAACAAAGCCCTCCATTTCAAGTTGTGATCTGAGTGACCTGCGGGCGCGGTAGACAAGGGTCTCTATGTTGTGGACAGACTTTTTCATCACACAGGCGGCTTCTTTGTTGCTGAAATCCTCGAAATATATTAGCCAAAGGATCTGTCGGTATTCGGGCTTAAGTTTTCTGAGCGCTCTATGTACCGCTATTTTCCGTTCCTCTTTTATAAAAGCTGTTTCAAGATCTTTCTCTTCGCTGATAAGCTCCGCACAATCGTCAACAGACACCTCAGAAATTCTTGCTCGCCGTTTAAGATGATTGAATGCAATGTTTCGACCAATAGTGTAAAGCCAAGTTTTGAATGATCCTGTACCCTTATCCCGTGGCTTTTTTGTTCCCAACAAGACGAAGGTGTCCTCAGCCAATTCTTCAGCGACATTAATGTTGCCGACGATACTGTTTAGATAAAAAATAAGTCCGTCACGATATTCCCTGATAATATCCGCGAGACCGCTCTCATCACCTTTGTCACGGAAACGGCGGTAGCTACTTGCACCGTTGTCCATAGACCTGCTCCTTTCCGAAAGGTGCACCAATTTGCCCTTTCACCTATTACACAACAAAACGGGGTAAAACCTCACAGTAAACTTCAAAAAAGGCAACGCAAGCGTGCGTTGCCTTTTTAAGCGTAAAAGCTGAATATCATCTATTCGCCACGAAGGTGAGTGTCGGCGTGACACCTTCTTCAAAGGTAAAACTCATCTCGACCTGCTGAATTCTTGCAAAAAGCCCGTCAGCCGTTCTGATCGAGTAGCAAGCGTTCTTTGCCTTGTCGGTCAGCACGTCATCCTTTTGCACCGCGGTAATAATGGCACGGGTGCGCTTTATCTCAACCTCAGGGTCGCCGTAGGTGGCGTTGATTGGGTCGTAGATAAGCTGCTTGCACTTGTTTTCATCAAATCCGTTTCCGCCAAGGGTCAGGTCATACTTGCACTCGGTCGGTCGGCCGCCATCGGCCACGACAGAAAGGGAGAAAAGGTTAGTGTGAAACTGCGAAGCAGAATAATTCTTGTAGTTCATAACACCGCTTCTTGCGTTGTAAACGAGGGTGTAAACGGTGCATTCACCCATCGAAACGGTGGCGGTGTTGCCCTCGATATTGGTAGACAGGGTGGACATCATCACCTCAAGCTCGCGGCAGTCGGCCGTTTCGCTCAGTACAGTTTTAGCGAGGACAAGGCGGTTGGAATCGATGCAAAAATATGGCGTTTCGTCCGAATGGACACCCTTTTCCATATCCAACAATGCGGAAGCGACGGGGAAGTTCTCGGCGAACTTTTCGTCCTTGACGGTGTCCTCATCCATTGTCAGAATATAGTTAAAAAGCTCGTCAAACTCATCGTTTCGGTTGTCCTCAACCACCTGAGCGGTCACCTCGGTAAACTCAAAGGGAACGATCTTGCTTTGGGTTCCGATGAAGACGTGGTAGAGTCCCCAGAAGAAAGTAACGATAAAAAAGACGATTACTATATTGGAAACTATGCGGCTGCGTCTTGCTTTTTTTGACTCATAAGGATTTTGCGTCATCGCTTATAACTCCTTGCTTAAGTGTTTTGACAGTTGAGCGAATTGCTCCATTGAAATGCTCTCGGCACGGGCTGTAGGTGAGATTCCGCTCGCTTCGAGTGCATCGATGATGCACTGCTTGTCCACGGGCAACGAGTTGGAGAGGGAATTGAGCACCGTCTTTCTCCTCATCGCAAAGGCGGCCTTCACCACGCGGAAAAACGCCCTTTCGTTCTCTATCATCGGGTCGGTCTCACCCTTGATGTCAAGGCGTATCACCGCGCTGTCGACCTTCGGAGGAGGTAGAAATGACTCCCTGCCGACATCAAAGAGTATCTTCGGCTCGGAATAGAACCTGACCGCCGCAGTAACCGGTCCGCAGTCGCGGGTGCCCATCTCGGCGCAAAGGCGGAGGGCCGCCTCCTTTTGCACCATAACGTTGATAGAGCGAATGGGCAACCTCTCCTCAAGCAGCTTCATAATCAGCGGAGAGGTGATGTAATAGGGCAGGTTGGCACAGACCGATACCGGCATATCGCCGAACTCATCCTTTATAAGCTGATGCAGGTCGCACTTCATTGCATCCTCAAACCGCACGAATGCATTGTCGAAGCCGTCAAGGGTCTCGGATAGGATCGGCATCAGCCGAGTGTCCAACTCAACAGCGACAACCTTTTTCGCACGCTTGGCAAGCTCGCGTGTAAGAACGCCTGCACCTGGGCCTATTTCAATGACACCCTCGCCGTCGATATCGGATCTCTGAGCAATAGCGGGGCATACCGTAGGGTCGGTAAGGAAATTTTGCCCAAGCCCCTTTTTAAGATTAAATCCGTTCCTTGAAAAAAGGTCGTGCAGATATGAAATATCGGTCAATTCTCTCATTGTTGTCTCCGTTTGTCTAATAATGTAATCATTATAACACCAAAATCCTCATATGAAAAGAA
Source organism: Acutalibacteraceae bacterium (assembly GCA_045540915.1). Lineage (GTDB taxonomy): Bacteria > Bacillota > Clostridia > Oscillospirales > Acutalibacteraceae > RGIG2206. The sequence goes on along the minus strand of JAZQID010000100.1, from coordinate 6,244 downwards.
AAATTTTTGATGACAAAACGGGAAAGAGGTGTTATAATACGAGTATTAACCTTTGGAGGAACGTTATGATCGAGAACGCATTGGATATTATAGTTGAACAGTTAAAGCCTATTTTCACCTCGCAGAAGTTTGTCAAGCAGGACGCCGAGGACTGCGTCTACGTCAACAAGGACTATGCTTACCGCATCAGCTACGATGCTGAGAGAAAGGTCTACCTTCTTGACCGCGCAATACTCAAGGGTGAAGAGCAGTTGGAGTTTACCAACCGCTCGATGTATCTTTTTGACGACAGGTCGACCGAAGCGGATGCCAAGTCGGTCGGTAACGACTTCTTTGACACGATGAACAATGACCTTGGCCTTGCCAAGTCGGTCGCTATGAACAAGCGCGACGTACCCCTTCCTACCAAGGCAAAGGGCGACGTCACCCCCGGTATCGAGACCTTCTGCAGCCGCTTTTTGACCCTTTTTCCTGCATATAAGGATCAGTACAGGGAGGAAACGGCCCGTTACGGCGGATTTATGCCCGATCATTTCTTCAGCCGCACTGCCGCAGTCGTGCTTCGCGATGCCGTCAGGAACGGTGATATAAAGCAGGTCAACAAGATGGCAGGAATGCTCGACCAGTACTATGCCGACGGCGATTATGAGGTACAGAGCACTATTACTTATGTCATCATCGGCGAGGCCTTTCGCAACGATAAAGAACTGTTCGAAAGGTTCCTTACTCTCATTGATAATAACTACAAATACCTGCGTCAGCCCGCTGTCAACATAATGAAATTTGTCGTCAGCAAGGGAAAATAAACAAACAAATCAGACCGAATCGTTTTCGAGCGATTCGGTCATTTTCTTTTCTCTTCAAGCATAACGATATAGTATCGTGCGTGATGGGGAGGAATGAAAATGGAAGATTGGAACTGGCAGGAGGCAGGGGAACCTCAAGTGCCTGTTGAGTCGGCAAAAAAGGAGCGCAAGCGCAATTTTTTCGATCTGCTTTTGGACCAGACGATATATTTTGTCGTAGTGCTTATAGCCCTGTTCGGCTTTAAGTTTTTCGGTGGAGACGCCTATGCCTCCTTTAAGGACGACCTGACCAAAAAACTGAACCAGACCACTTCAACCGATACGGTTCTCGACGAGGTCGAAAAGCAGAAAAAGGAAGATGAGACCGATCCTCAAACGTCAAAAGAAACAGCCGCCTACGTCGACTACGAGAACGTGGACGCATACGCCGAATACTCCGAAGAATCGGCCGAAGCCTGCGTCTTTGACCTTGCCGAGATAAGAACCCTTTCGAGCAATAAGCTTGCCGTCAACGAGATGTGTATGCCGATCGGGTCTACAAATGTTACCTCCGAGTTTGGCTATCGCACCAACCCCGTAACAGGCAACTACGCGATGCATTCGGGCATTGACATCGGCGCAAACACGGGGGATAAAATATATGCTGCCCTGGGCGGTACCGTCGTAAAGGCAAAAGAAAGCTATGACTACGGCAAGTTTGTAACCATAGACCACGGTGACGGACTTGTCACCATTTACGCACATTGTTCAAAGCTGCTTGTTGAGGTGGGAGACACCGTCGAAAAAGGTCAGGTCATCGCTCTTGCAGGCAGTACAGGCTGGTCGACGGGACCCCATCTCCATTTTGAGATAAGGGTCAACGGAATACGCATCGATCCGCATTATTACCTGACCAAGCTTTATACCGCGTGAACTTTCGATTGGGACGTTTGAAGATCGAGATCGACTATTTCGGCACACTGATGATCTCCCTGATGCTTGCCGTTGACCGAATGGGAGTAATGTTGCCCGCCCTTGCCGCCTGCTGTGTGCACGAGCTTGGGCATATTATAGCGATACTGCTTACCAATGGTAAAATTTCCGCCTTGCGCTTATGCCCTTGGGGGATACAGATAGTCAGCCCGTCTTTGACAGAGGAGAGAGCAAGCCTTGCCGTCGCCGTTTCAGGCCCTGCGGTGAATATATTGCTTTGGGCGGTACTGCGAAATGTTGCGCCATCCTTTGCCTCGATTCAGCTTGTCTGCGGCGCCTTTAACCTTTTGCCTTGCAACGGACTTGATGGCGGTGATGCCTTGCGCAGATTGCTGTCGCACATATTGAGCGAGAGGGCAACCGACAGGGCGATGTTCGCCATCTCCTGTGTGGTAGGTACATCTTGCGCTGTTCTCGGTGGGTTCTTGCTGATGAAAATGCAAAATCCGTCCCTGCTGGTCGCAGGAATATACCTTTTGAGCATACAATTGATACAAAAAATCAGGGGCAGGGAAACCTGCCCCTGATTTTTTGTATGAATATAATTTTAGATAAAAAAAGTTTAATAATGGATAAAAGACAGTCGTTGAAAGCTCTTATCGCGTGTAGTATCATATAACCAAAGGATATGTTTAATGCATAAGGGGGGCACTTAATTGAACAAAAGGTATAAAATATTATCGGCAATACTTGTGATATTAATGTTATTGCTTTGCGGGTGTCAGAAACAATATGATCCTGACGAGGTTAAAACTATTGTTGCAGAAAATTTCGATTTGTTAAAGGAAGCAGCCGATATCACGATAAGTAAAAACCTTTCACATCCAATATCGGTGTATGAATTAAAAGAGGTAGAAGGATTAGCAGAGGAGGAACTTGAGGTTTTCAAAAAATGCCGGAAGATCGGAGTAATGTATTTGTATTATTCTAACGATGTAAATGGAAACAAAACAGACAATGACTGTTACCTTTTGCTTAAGTTTTATTATGAACCAATGTGCCAGGCAATATTATATATTCCCGATAATTCAGATTTGGAAACACCGGAGGAGGCGATGTTAAGTCACTATCCTTTTACAGGTGATGTTCAAGAAATAACTGAACTTGATGAAAACTGGTACTACTATCTCTGTAAGTGGTAAGTTAGATGAGTTAAAAGAACTGGAGGGAGAGGGTATTAGGTTGTATACATTTCAACTAACTTTTGTTGGTGGGGAAAGCGTGACGATCCCTGCGGAGATTGAAGCTCAATTTTATGAAAAATTATATCCTAAAATATCAAAAAAACTTCAAAAAGCGGGATATGGGTCTGGTAATTATTGGATTTCTCTATCGACGAAAATGTGGGAGCTGAATCCAGATGATTTTAGGGCGGTTCATCCGTACTCTGTTTTTGAAAAGCGTAAAATACGTGTTGTCGGGTCAATTTTTCGGGAGCATTATACAGATACTGACCCCTATAGCGGCAATTTTGTTCTTGTGATTACCGGCCATATGAGTGTTTATTGGGAAGTTTCAAATAGGTCTAGCGAAGAAGAGATAAACAAATTGATCGTAGACGGAAACTTGACGCGGTTACTTCTGTCGCCCATTTGTCAATTTAGGATTTTAGATCTAAAAATGCAACCTATATTGTACAAACAAGAGACATCCTCTCGAGCCTCCCGTGACACAGCTGATAAACGACTGAGATTTCTCTATGAGATCTTTGGCGAAGATTATCCGGACACGACTTTTAATATTAAATTCTCGCATATAGTAAAGCAAAAACACCTGCAAAAACTGGATGCCGTTTTGGGCGCATTTGTGTGCGAACAGCAGGATAAATGCGGTGATGAAGACGATGGCTATATTCATTATATCGGTGAATCGGTGTTGTCAAGCGAAGACCGATATGCAGCGCAGATTCATATTGATTTCGGAGGCTGTGAGCCGGAGATGATTTGGCGTGTTCTAAACGAATTGAACAAGAATATAGAGCATATAACCAAGGTGATCGTTTATTAGTATTGGTTATCTACCAAACAAAATGATTCCTTAAGTACACCGCCTATTAAATTTCATTTTGTTAATGCTATGTATCAATAACGATCAGAGAAATTATTTGCCTGAAGCAAAGGGGGATATTTATGCACAAATGTTCGTTCATACTTGCAACTGTAGTTATGTTATCTATATTGACATCCTGTAACAACTCATACTCTGCTGATAAGAATTCAAATGTAGCTATATCTAATAGTTCTGCAACAGGAACATCCTCTACTAACACATTTGTTACAGAAAACAGTTCGACAAATATAGAGTCAAGCACAGTACCCACTAATAGTGTAACTATGCAATCAACTCTTGGAGGAGTTAGACAATATAAATATAAGTTTGATAATGAGCGTTTTGTCGATGTTGAAGAATTTATCAAGTGGATAAATGAAACGGATCCGGTTTCTTATAAGGATGGACAGTTTAAAACTATGCTGGAACCTATAATAGAAGATGGATATATTTATGTACCATATTATAAAAACAAGAAATTTACATTGGCGGGCACTGATGAGTATGTGGTTGCTACGAGATTTGAAATGGATTATGAAGGACATGGATATAGTTATTTGTATAAAGATGAGGAAGGTGCTTTGTTAACCATCCATCTTTATTATCTTGAAAAAGATGAGGCAAAAGATGCTAAAAGTAATCTGTGGAATTATGTCAATGGAAAAGGCGCTTTAAATTATGGTAAAACATGGGAAGAACGAAAAAAACAAGGATGGAAACAAGATGACAATTACGTCATAGATGGAAAAGTTATAACATTTGGAGACAGTAGGATAAATTATTCATTTTTATATAAAAATGAAATAATTGTTAAAATAACGTCTCATGAGGGAAATAATTTGCCGTTTGAAGAGTTTGTGAAAGATTTGAAATTTCAAAAAGTAAAATTGAAATAAAACTACATAAATAAACCTAAAAAATCAGGAGCAGGTTTTCCTGCTCCTGATTTTTTACTGCTGTTATGAACGGATCTGTGCGCCGATGTTTTCGAGGTCGGCAACGATCTTGCGAACTATCTTGTCACACTGCTTGTCGCTGAGGGTGGAGTTCTCGGAGCGCATCGTAAAGGTGTACGCAACGCTCTTCTTGTCCTCGGGGATCTGACTTCCCTGATAGACGTCGAAGAGCTCGACCTTCTCAAGCAGGGCACCGACGTTGTTGACGATGATGGTCTTGATGGCGGCAACAGGCAGGTCGCGGTCGCAGAGGATGGCGAGGTCGCGCGTGACCGCAGGGAACTTGGGCAGAGCCCTGTAGGTGCGCTCGGCACCGACGCTCTCAAGCATTATCTCAAGGTCAAGTTCAGCGGTGTAGACCTTTGCATTGATGTCGTAGTTATCGGCAACCTTTGGATGAATTTCGCCGATGACACCGATGACCTTGCCGTCAACGGATATCTCAGCCGTTCTGCCCGGATGATAAGCGTAGGCATCGGTCAGGGCGTTAAATTCATATCCAACGATGTTCAGCCCGTCAAGCAACACCTCGACTGCACCCTTCATCTTGAAGAAGTCAACTCCGTCACCGTAACCGCCGAGTATAAGCTTCTTGCGCTCTATGGGAAGCTCGTCGTCGCCGCGAGGAATGTACTCCTTGGCAATCTCGAACATCTTGACCGAAGCATTTCTGCGGTTGTAGTTGAGTGCCAGTATCTCAAGCATCGAGGGAAGGGCAGTTGTGCGCATTATGGAGGTCTCCTCGCCGAGAGGATTGCTGATCTTGACCGATCTGCGAGCATCCGAGTCGGCAGGCATATTGACAAGGTCGTACTCCTTGGGGCTGATGAAGGAATAGGTCATTATCTGGGAATAGCCCTTTGCGATCATCGTTTCGGTTATTTTACGCTCAAACTTCTGCTCAAGGGTGAACTTGCCGTTTGCCTTTCCGTTGATGGAGGAATCGGGAATGATGTCGTATCCGTAGATACGCGCGATCTCCTCGGCAATATCGGCCTTGTGCTCGATATCGGTGCGGAAATAGGGAACGGTGATTACTCCGTTTTCCACCTTGAAGCCGAGTCCGGTCAGTATCTCGACCATGCGCTCCTCAGGGATATCGGTGCCAAGGAATCGGTTGGTCCACTCCGGCTCAAAGCAGACCGTCTTGGGCGCTTCGTCGAAATGACGGCAATCAACGTAGCCCGAGACTACCTTACCTGCGCCGAGCATAGTGATAAGCTCGCAGGCGCGGTCAAGTGCGTGCTCGCAAAGCTGAGCAGGCAGCCCCTTTTCGTAACGCGATGATGCATCGGTACGCATACCGAGAGCCTTTGCGGTGGTTCTGACCGATGCGCCGTTAAAGCAGGCCGATTCAAAAACGATGGTGTTGGTATCGTCGAAGATACCCGAATATTCGCCGCCCATAACGCCTGCAACGGCGATGGGCTTCTCGCTGTCAGCGATGCAGAGCATTTTTGT
>JAZQID010000099.1:0-3451 GCA_045540915.1 Acutalibacteraceae bacterium | reverse complement strand
GGGGTCCATCTCCTCCAGAACCTGAGTAAAGGTCTTGCCGGGAACGTTATACATTCCCTTTTCAATGCGAATGTTATCAAATGACATTATTTTGTCCTCCTTGAATTAAATTCGGTAGTTTTGGTCTGCGCTGACGTCGCGGACCTTTTTTTCGGGTGCAAGCTGGGGGCAAAGGGGCAATTCTGCCGCCACCGCCTTAAGACAGGCCTCGTTGTAGGATTTAAGCTGGGTCACACCCATTCCCTCAACGATAAGCTGTGCCGTTTCGGCGTCGATAGCCGGCTGTGAAAGCAGGGTCAGGCGTACCGCTTCCTTGCGAAGCTCGTCGCGGTATACGGCGCCCTCCTCTGCCCTGCTCTGCAGTTCGCAGAGCATATCTGCAAGCTGTGCGCCGTCGGCGGCAGGCACCGAGATGTCTCCGCTTCTCAGCGACTTGATGACCTCGTCAACGTCGGTATTTGACTGCAGGTGAAATGCCTTGGTCACGCCTGCAGCCCTCTGCGCAGGGACGGCAACGAAGGACCACTCGTACGCGTCGGTCACATCGGTCAGCACCGCGTGACATTTAACACGCGCGCCGTCCTTGTTGTAGTACCTGCCGAGTCGGTGACCGCAGGCACCTTTGCGCAGGTCGGTGCCGCATATCGAGCAGCTTCTGCCTGCCGTTGCACAGCCGACGCTGACCTCCTTTTTGATGCCTGCGTCGATCTCGAGCATCAGGTCGCGGTTGGACTCGGTACGGGGCATATATGCCATCGCCTTGAGGTAATGGTAGGTCTCGCCCTGCGAGGTCTTTTTGTTGCCGTTGGCGACCACCTCGCAGTCAAATATGCGTGCGCACTGGTCCCTGCCGTGCATTGAGTGGTCGAATATGCCCGTTTTGCCCACGTAAAGCTCGGACATAGTTTTCAGAGCGTCGATCGAAAAACGCTCGTTGTCGCGGTCGACCTCATTGTCGCAAAGCACCACCGAAAACACGAACACTTCTTCTGCCTTCAGTATGCGGCGCGACATTTTGTTGATCTTCTGCAACTGATCGGCGGTCGGTACGCCGCCTAATGCTTCAATAGTTTCTGTCATACTCTTTCTCCTTTCAGCGATGCCTCGATCTGCATAGCCTGCGCGCGATAGAGGCGAGCCTGCGCCATAGTGACCTCGTCCTGCAGATTGATCGGCTCCCATTCCACCTTTACGGTGTGATATTCGCCGCGCAGGCGTTGCCACATATCGCAGATGCGAAGTATAACGGGGGTCAAGAGCCCTCTGTAATACTCAAGCTCGCTGGTCAGCAGGTCGGCCTGCTGAGAGGACATACGCTCGGTCGATGACCAGCTCAGTCCAAGCAAAAAGGGCGGCAGGCCCGTTTTGGCCACTATCTGCTCGAGCATCTGTCGGGCAGGTATCTCGGTGGACAGCATCTGGCTGTCGGCGCCGATGACCTTGATGTCCACGTCACCCACCGCGACAAAGTCGCGCACCTCGTCGCTCTTCATCGCCTCAGACCATTGGGTCGCTATCTGATTTGCGCGCTCCTTTGCGCTGACGCGATCGGCAGTCTCCGAGGACGGACGGTAAGTCACCGCATAACGCAGGTTGCCCATACGCTCAAAGTTGACGCCGATGCAGTCGTAGATCTTCATCAGCACGTTTGACACGAAAGGCAGGCCGCCGATAAGGGAGTTGCCCGTCACCTTGCCCGGTTCGGCGTGCAGGGCGCTGAACATAATCAGCCTCTGGTAAGGCGCCTGAACAAGCTCTCCGAGCTGACGGCGGCAGACCACCACGTCAAAGGGGTTGTCCCTGCAGACAAGCTCCAGCTCGTCAAGGGGCGCGTTGTAAAGTGCGGCTATCTGCCTTGCATCGCCCGAAAGCACCATTTCACCCACCGATGTGCCGTACATCAGCATCTGGTCAAGATAGGCGGAAAGAAAGGCGTTGATGCCGATCGACGAGCTGCCCACTCGCACGTTCTGCAGGAACTGCTCAAGCTCACGCTTAGTAGCGGCGTCGTTGCACTTTATCTGGAAATCTCCGATAAGGCGCACGATCTTGTCGATGGAGGCATCAATTATGGGAATGGCCTCACGCATCGCTCGGTAAAGCTGTGCGTCAGGGGGCATGAGGGGCTGATAGCGGCTCATAAGACCGGTAACGCTGCGGCTTTTCGGTGCGGTCTGCACCGCGCTTGCCGACTCCTTGCGTCCGGCAAACAAATTGCGAAGCTTCATTTTGGTTCTCCATTCTCCGACCCGATTGTCACCGTTGCTTCGGTCGGAAAAGCAACGGGTCACCTGCGCGGCGCTGAAACGGCGTAGAAGTCGCCGTCAGGGTCAAAGAGCGCAGTCGCGACAAAATAGCGTATGTCGTCCATCGCGTGATCGTTTTCCTTGCGGACGCTGTCCTTGGTCGCACCCTCGTCCCAACGGTAAAGTCCGAACTCTCTTATGGAGTCGGTGCAACACCGCGCGATCTTGATGCGACCCGACTTAAGCGCGTCGCAAACCTTTCTGATCCCGTCAAGGACATCGTTTTTGGCCGCAATTACACGAAAGCGCCCGTGACGGCGCACGCAGGTGATAAAGGAGGCGGCCGACGGGTCGCAGATGACCGCTTCAATGGGTCGGCTTCCCGCCAGTTCTTCCAACGCTGAGTAGTACTCCTCGTCGGTCTTTTGTTCCCCGTGTTGCTTGGATGAGTAGTAGTACTCATCCACCCGATACCACACGTCGCCGCTTTTACCCCATAACCCCATCGAAGTGGGATTGACGGTGCCGTAATCGCAGGAGATGTAGTATCTTTCACATTCGGCCGGTGCGCTGTCGCACAGGTTTGCCCCGTTAAAAAACGGGTAGACAAGCCCTGCCGCCGCGGTCCATCGTCCTTCGACAAACCTCTCGTAAAAAGCGTCTGAATAGAGGGAGCGATATCTTTTTATGATATTCTCAGACAGCGAGGGGTTGTCCTGCATTTTGAAGTGGAGGTAGAGCGCATTCTTTTCTACGCGCTTTTCTATCCACTCGCGATGGAACCAATGCTGAGGGTGTTCGGGGTTGCAGTTAAACCAGAATTTTGAGCCGGCTACAGAGCATCGCGCCAAGGCCTGCTCAACGAACGAGCGAGGCATCAGCACCACCTCATCAAACATAACGCCTGCAAGGGTCATACCTTGTATCAACGCAGCACTTGATTCGTCCTTACCGCCGAACAGGTAGAAGCGGTTGCGCCGCCCTGCCCGTTCTACATCCAGATAATTCTGGGAATTTGACTGAGTGACGTTGAATCCAAGACAAGCAAGCGTCTCGGTCAGTGGGCGGATGATATTCCTCTTAAGCGATGTCAGGGTCTTGCCGCAAATAGCGAAATCCGCATTTTCAAAGCGGTAAAAGGCCCACGACACAAAGGAAAGTGAGGTGCAAAGTGTTTTGCCGCTTCGCACCGCGCCGTCGCAGAT
>JAZQID010000098.1:0-4303 GCA_045540915.1 Acutalibacteraceae bacterium | reverse complement strand
GGTCAAAGGCGTTGTAAAAGCCCTTTGCCGCGCGGATAAGGTCGCCCTTTTCTAAGGCGGAAAGCACCTCGTTCGTGTCGGGGTGGGGTCGGTCGCAAATGGCATCAAGCCGCGCGAACATTTTGCCCGTTGAGTCCTTTTGCCCTGCTTGAGCGAGCACGAACCAGCATTTCGGCAAGGGCGAGATGGGCTGAATTTTTTCTCCGACACCGCTGACAAAGGCGGTGCCTCCGGTCATCGCAAAGGGCACGTCGGCGCCGAGAGAAAGCGCAATTTCGGCAAGGGAGTCGGCATCGACTCCGCCGATCATTTTATCGAGTGCGGTCAGCACCGCAGCCGCATCCGCACTGCCCCCTGCGAGTCCTCCGCAGACGGTGATGTTCTTCTCAATCGCGATGTCGACGCCCTGAGTCGAGCCTGCCGCCCTGAGATAACGCTCGGCGGCAAGGTAGGCGAGGTTATCCTCACCGGATAGATCACCGCAGGTGACGGTGATGCTACCCTTGTCATTAAGTTCAACGGTAACCTCGTCACACAGGTCGACCGACTGCATTATCATCGTCATATCGTGGTAGCCGTCGGCACGCTTTTGGCCGACGTCGAGGGTCAGGTTAAGTTTGGCGCAGGCGCGCACTTTCAGGCGGTTCATCCGCGCAATTCCTTCATAAAGGCATCGATGCGCTCGATGGCCTCCTTGATATGCGCGACAGAGTAGCAATAGGAGGCGCGCACGAAGCCCTCTCCGCCTGCACCAAAAGCGGTACCGGGGATGATGGCAACACGCTGAGAATAAAGCAGTTTTTCGCAGAAGTCGCTCGAGGTCAGGCCACTGCTTTTGATACAGGGGAAGGCGTAAAACGCGCCCTTTGGCTCAAAGCAGTCGAGACCGATCTTGCGAAATCCGTCGACCATAATGCGACGGCGCGCATCATACTGCGCGACCATTTTAGAGATGTCCGCACCGCCGTTTTGCAAAGCCTCGATGGCGGCATACTGGGCGGTCGTGGGTGCGCTCATAATGGCGAACTGATGTATCTTGGTCATTTGAGAAAGGACCGCGGCAGGTCCGCAGGCATATCCCAAACGCCAGCCTGTCATTGAGTATGTTTTGGAAAATCCGTTGATGACCACCGTTCTCTCGGACATACCCTCGATGGCGGCAATCGACACGTGCTCTAATCCGTAGGTCAGCTCGGCATATATCTCATCGGAAAGGACGAAGATATCCTTTTCTGCGATGACCTCGGCGATCTCCTCAAGATCCTTGCGCTCCATTACCGCACCCGTCGGGTTGCAGGGGTAGGGCAATATCAGCAGCTTAGTGCGGTCGGTGATGGCGTTGCGCAGTTCATCGGCGGTGAGACGGAACTCGTTCTCCGCCTTGGTCTCAATGACGACGGGGACTCCCCCTGCCATTCGGGTTATCGGCTCGTAGCAAACGAAGCTCGGTTGCGGAATGATGACCTCATCCAAGGGGCGCACGAGTGCCCTTACCGCAAGGTCGATGGCCTCGCTTCCGCCGACCGACACGAGAACCTCGGTCAGCGGGTCGTAGGTAAGTTCAAACTTATCCTTCATATAACGGGCGATCTCGCATCTTAGCTCCTTAAGGCCGCGGTTGGCGGTGTAGCGCGTTTTGCGATCCTCGATGGACTTGATGCCTGCCTGACGGATGTGCCACGGGGTAGCAAAATCAGGCTCGCCCACACCGAGAGAGATGACGTCGTCCATACTCTCGGCAATGTCGAAGAACTTTCGGATCCCCGAGGGTTGCAGGGCAACGACGTCGGGGTTCAGAAAGCGGGAATAATCGATCACAGCGAAATTCTCCCCCTGTCATCCGTGCTATCGCACATCGTAACACCCATCTCCTTATATCTGCGCAGGACGAAATGGGTGGCGGTGGAGGTGACCTCGTTCATAGTAGCAAGGCGCTTGGCAACGAACATCGCGACCTTCTGGAAGCTCTGTCCCGTTACGGTGACGCACAGGTCGTAGCCGCCCGACATCAGATAGACCGACTCAACGTGCTCAAACTGCGAGATACGCTCGGCGATCTCCTCGAAGCCTGCGTCGGCCTGCGGAACTATCTTCAGCTCGATTATTGCGGTAACGTGGACGTCGTCCACGCTCGCCCAGTCTATAAGGGTCTTGTAGCCGCGGATGATCCCGATCCTCTCCAATTCGGCGATCTGCGAGCGCACCTGCTCAACAGGCTCACCCAGCATTGACGCAAGCTCCTCAGCAGTATAGCGCGCGTCCTCATTCAAAAGAGATAACAGTTTTTCGTTCATTACAGTTCAAGCTCCCTTCTTACACTAAATTGTACAAACACAAATCAAACAACCGATGACAAAGAGCATCGGATTTATTACCCTCATCACATTGACCCACCTGACCCTGATGCCATTTTCCGCGAGCATCATAGCGGTCCTGACAAAGTACAGATAGACCACCACGAACACCACCAGCGCAGGCGCGGCACCTATGCCAAAGCTTATTGAAGTTACGGCCTGAAGCACCATCAGCAGATAGACGAGGACTATCATTATCACCTGCACCGAGGCCATAAAGACCATAGCGGTGTGCTGACTCTTGCTCATAGTAAATTCGCGGGTGAGTTCCTCGTCGCTTGCACGCATTACAGGTGCATCGTTCATAGCTTATTCCCCTATCCGTTTTGGATATTCAGCAAATAATCGGTCGGTTATTTAACGCATTATAGCACAATTATATAAAAAATACAATATTTAATAGAAAAGTGTTTTCTTTTGATTTGAGATGTGTTAAAATCTTAACATCAACACAATATTGCGGAGGCGAAGTTTTAATGAAGGCTGTTTTAACTGTTATCGGTAAAGACACGGTTGGTATCCTTGCGAAGATCGCCGACCTTTGCGCCGACAAAAACGTCAACATCGACGACGTGACCCAGACGGTTATGCAGGATTATTTCTGTATGATCATGATGTGCGACATCAGCAAGATGTCGGTCGATTTTGCTCAGTTTGTCGAAGAGGCGAACAAGATCGGTGCGGCTAACGCGCTGGACGTTCACGTTATGCACGAGGACGTTTTCAACTCGATGCACCGCATTTAGAGGTGTAATATGATCAACACGAATGATATTCTTGAAACGATAGGCATGATACAAAACGAGCATCTGGATATTCGCACCGTTACGATGGGAATCTCCCTGCTCGACTGTATCGACAGCGACATTGACCGCGCCTGTCAAAAGGTATATGACAAGATAGTTACATACGCAAGCCGACTTGTCCCCGTCTGCAACGAGATCGAGACACAGTTTGGTATTCCGATAATCAACAAACGCATCTCGGTCACCCCTATCGCGATGCTCGCATCCGCCTGCCGCGACAGCAGTCCGGTTAAATTTGCCCTGACGCTTGAAAAGGCGGCGCAGGCGGTCGGTGTCAACTTCATCGGCGGATATAGTGCCCTTGTGCAGAAGGGATTTGCTCACGGCGACCGCGAGCTTATCGCCAGCATACCTGAGGCGCTGAGCGTTACCGACCACGTTTGTGCATCGGTCAACATCGGCTCGACCAAGGCGGGCATCAATATGGATGCGGTTGCTCTTATGGGCAAGGTTGTACGCGAGTGCGCCGAAAAGACTGCCGACCGCGACTGCATCGGCGCGGCGAAGCTGGTCGTTTTCTGCAACGCGCCTGAGGATAATCCCTTTATGGCAGGCGCCTTCCACGGCGTCGGCGAGGCTGAGTGCGTCATCAACGTCGGCGTTTCGGGCCCCGGTGTCGTGCGTGCCGCCCTTGCAAAATTGGGCAAGCAGGCGAGCATTTCAGAGGTTGCCGAGCTTATCAAGCGTACCGCCTTCAAGATCACCCGTATGGGTCAGCTGGTCGCAAAGGAAGCGGCTTCAAGGCTCGACGTTCCCTTCGGCATCGTTGACCTTTCTCTTGCGCCGACCCCCGCCATCGGTGACTCGGTTGCTCATATCCTTGAGGAGATCGGGCTTGAGTCCTGCGGTGCCTGCGGTACTACGGCCTGCCTTGCCCTGCTCAACGACGCGGTCAAGAAGGGCGGCGTTATGGCATCCTCCCACGTGGGCGGACTGTCGGGCGCTTTCATTCCCGTTACAGAGGACGCGGGTATGATCGATGCCGCTACCAGCGGTGCGCTTACTATTGAGAAGCTTGAGGCGATGACCGCCGTTTGCTCGGTGGGCCTTGATATGATAAACATCCCCGGTGATACGCCTGCCGAGGTCATCTCGGGCATAATTGCCGACGAGGCGGCTATCGGTATGGTCAACAGTAAGACC
>JAZQID010000097.1:0-3534 GCA_045540915.1 Acutalibacteraceae bacterium | reverse complement strand
CTCTATTGCAGAGCCATCCCCGAAGTTATCGGGGATGGCTTTTTGTCCTGTATTATCCAACTGTTACGGTGATCGGCAGAGTCGTTCCGTCGGACAGCGTTGCTGTTCCTCCGACAACTACGCCGTTGTCGGTAGTAAGGGACAACGCGGTGACGGCCGCGCCTGCAGGGCCGGTGGGACCGGTGGGGCCTGCTTCACCTGTAGCTCCGGTTGCACCTGTTGCACCAACGGGACCTGCAGGGCCGGTCGGGCCGGTGGGGCCGGTGGGACCTGTTGCACCAGTGGCTCCGGCGGCACCTGTTGCACCCGCGGGTCCTGCGATGCCCTGAGGGCCCGTAGGCCCTGTAGGACCGTCGGGGCCGGGTATACCCTGAGGGCCTGTGGGTCCGGTGGGACCTACAGTGCCGGGGCAAGGATACACCGGATACGGATACGGACAGGACGGATTGCAGGACGAGCATCCCGAACAGTTCAATCCACGCCGCGAAGAATCATAAACCACGAAATCAGTGTTATCGCAATAGCTCATAATACCTCTCCTCTCTTAATACTTGCGGAAAAAGTCCGCATTACATTTTATGAGGACAAGGCAAAACTTGACAATCTCATTTACGGTATTATTTTTTACCTGAATATTCAAAACTTTCCTTGACTTATCCCTTTGATACCATTAAAATGACAGGTGTAGTGTAATATTTTATATTGCAAAGGAGAATTATTATGACCTACCGTTTTAAGATCAACCAAGGCGAGTATTGGTGGGGCGGCACAACTATCAGCAAGTATTGCCCCCTTACCGCCGATTCTGAATATCATCAGGATTTCCGCAACAGCGCCCACAATCAGTCGGCACCCTTCTTCGTTTCTACCGACGGACGCTACATTTGGAGCGACAATCCCTTCAAGGTCGACGTTGAGGGCGGAGAATTCATCATCGAGGGCGAAGAGGTTGCCATTTATGAGGCAGGCACCTGCCTGCGCGGCGCTTACAAGGCGGCTCAGGCCAAGCACTTCCCCTGCGATCAGGTAAAGCTGCCCAAGGAATTTTTCCGTTCTGCGCAGTACAACACCTGGATGGAGTTTACATACTATCTGACTCAGGAGGGCGTGCTTGAGTTCGCTCGCAAGTGGCTGGAGAACGGCTTTGAGCCGGGCATCTTCATTCTTGACGAGGGCTGGCATCAGCATACCGCCTACGGTCAGTGGGAGTTCGACTTTGCCCGTTTCCCCGACCCGAAGGCGATGGTCAAGGAGTTGCACGATATGGGCTTCACCGTTATGCTGTGGGTAGTACCCTACGTCTGCACCAACGGCCCTGCCTATGTCCGTACCGCCTTGCGCCCCCATCTTAACGAGAACCCCGAGGCCGCCAAAAAGACCTTTATGCGCAACAAGGAGGGCAAGGTCGCCACTATCGAGTGGTGGAACGGTTACAGTGCCATTCTTGATATGACTAACCCCTGCGACGTCAACTTCCTCGACGAGCAGCTTCAGTATCTTATGAAGGAATACGGCGTCGACGGCTTTAAGTTTGACGGCGGTACTCCGAGCAACTTCATGAGCCGCTCGGTTACCAACGGCGAGTTCGCTACCGATAAAACTGCCCACGAGATCAACATCGCTTGGAACGACTTCGGCCGCCGCTACCGCTTCCACGAGTACAAAGACACCTACAAGGGCGGCGGAAAGAACGTTATCCAGCGTCTGCACGACCGCAATCCCGTTTGGGAGGATCACGGAATTGACGACCTCATCCCCTGCGCCCTTACCGCAGGTATGATCGGCCACCCCTTCATCTGTCCCGATATGGTTGGCGGCGGTGAATGGAGCTTCAAGTTCCTGCCCGGCTTCGAGCTGGACGAGGAGGTATTCGTCAGAAGTGCGCAGTGTTCTGCCCTCTTCCCGATGATGCAGTTCTCCTGGGCTCCCTGGCAGGCTGTGTCTGAGGAAAATATGGGCTACTGCCTCGAGGCCGCAAAGCTTCATAAGCGTATGTCGGATGAGATAATCCGTCTTGTTGAAGAGGCTGAGTTGACCGGCGAGCCTATTCTCCGTTCACTCGAGTACAACGATCCCCACAAGGGCTATGCAGGCATCGTCGACCAGTTTATGCTCGGCGAGGACATTCTTGTTGCCCCCGTCGTTACCAAGGGCACCTTCGAGCGCGAGGTCGCATTCCCTGCAGGCGAATGGGTCGACGAGGAAGGCAACGTTTACGAGGGTAACACCCGCGCCGTTCTTCCCTCTCCCATCGACAAGCTTCTCTGGTTCCGTAGAAAGTAAAAATTGGAGGTTGCAATTATGGATATGAGCAGATTTTTACCCGTTGCTGATGAAAAGCCGTTGGACAGAATCGTTGACGACGGCGGATATACCGCCATCTTCCGCACCATCGCCTGTGTCGGTGACAGCCTCGCCTCAGGCGAGATGGAGTCGCAGAACGAGGATGGAGTCAAGGGCTTCCACGATATGTACGAGTATTCGTGGGGTCAGTATATTGCTCGCGCGGCAGGTACCAAGGTGTATAATTTCTCAAAGGGCGGTATGACCGCTATCGAGTACTTGGACACCTTTGGACCGCAAAGATGCTTCTTCAATCCCGAGCTTGCCGCTCAGGCCTACATCGTCGCATTAGGAGTCAACGACAAAGGCCGCATCGAAATGTATCCTGACGGTTGGGGCTCCATCGAGGACGTCGCCGACGACTACCGCGAAAACAAGAAGAGCTTCTACGGCTACTACGCCGCTATCATTCAGCGCTATCAGCAAATTCAGCCGCAGGCTAAATTCTTCCTCGTTGCTCGCCCGAGAAAGTCGGATAACGACGAAATCGCTAATGAGCACGCAACCGCTATGTACGAGATCGCCGAGAGGCTCGAGAACTGCTTCGTTATAGATCTACGTAAATACAACACGATTTACGATGACGAATTCAGAAGCTTCTTCAACCTCGGTGGCCACCTGAATGCTATGGGATATATCTACTTTGCGAAGGTCATTATGTCCTACATCGATTACATCATCCGCCACAACCACAAGGAGTTCCTGCAGGTTCCCTTTATCGGCACAGGGCTGAAGAATGTAACAAATTATCCTTATAAAAAGTAAGATGAACCAACAAAAAGCAGACACATCTGGATTTTACAGATGTGTCTGCTTTTTTGTGATGTTTTGTCTACTTATCCCATCATCAGTTCGGAGATGATGTCGAGCACCTTTTGGTGACAGCCGCCACAGCCGGTCGAGCACTTGGTGACCTTCTGCACCGCTTCAAATTCCTTCTCGACGTTCTCGAACTTCTCGTGCTCGTGCAGGGCACGCTCAATGTCGTTGTATCTTACCTGCATACAGTTGCACACGATGTAGTTTTCCATAAAATTACCTCCGATTTGCTTTAAGTTTAGTCAGCGGCTCTCAGACCGCATTTTATACTACCGTTATGATAGCACATTCCTGCCGATTTTGCAATACATTCCCTCCACTTGTCAGGGGAGGTGGCTTTTGCAAAGCAAAAGACGGAGGGGTAGTCGTTCT
>JAZQID010000096.1:0-1925 GCA_045540915.1 Acutalibacteraceae bacterium | reverse complement strand
AAAAAGAGCCTCCACTTGTCAGGGGAGGTGGCAAAACGAAGTTTTGACGGAGGGGTAGTTTCTCTCCCTCAGTCTTTTGCTTCGCAAAATTCAGCTCCCTCGTCAGAGGCAGCCGAGGTTTAAATTTGTCTCTCATTTGACACAATCATAAAATCAAACAAAGACATTTTGGAGGGAGAAAAATGACCGAGCAGTTGAGGCAAAGGTGCGACCTCTTTTTCGACAATTACCAAAGGGTCAAAGGCTTTGCCCGTTGGGAATACGGAATGATGTACTACCTTTGCGCATATCTTTATACTCGGCAGGGCAAAAAATTCGACGCCGCCAAGGTCGACGAATGCCGTAAAATGATAAAGCAGAAGGAAGGCCCCTTTTCGCAGTTTCGGAATGCGCTGAGCCTATCCTTTGCCTGCGAGCTTTCCCTTGAGGAAAATCCCGAGGAGGTCTTCGACCTCGCCAAAAAGGCGTACGACGCTCTGCGCGAGGAGTTCACTTCATCGGCATATCTTCCCCTCGCCGCTATAGCCCTTGCAAGAGCAAAGAGCGAGGAGGAATTTGCGGCGACGGCCGTGCGTGCTCGGTCGGTTTATGACGCGATGAAGAAAAAGCATTGGCTTTTAACAGGGGCGGAGGATGTTCCGTTTGCGTTGCTTTTTGCCTTGGGTGATAGGGCTCAGGAGAGCATTTCGGCCGACGTTGAGGCGGCTTACCTCAGTCTGAGGGAGAAGTTTTATGTCAGCAACGCCTTGCAGTCGGTCAGCCATTGCCTTTCCTTTGAGGGTGACTCGGTGCAGAATGCCGAGCGGCTTATTGCGTTGTGGCAGGAGCTGAAAGATTGCCGCCACCGCTACGGTGTTGACCTCGAACTTGTCACCCTCGCGACTCTTGCATCGAGACAGGGCGCATCTGCGGCTCAGATTGCTGAGGTAAGCGACTACCTGCGCGGCAAAAAGGGCTTCGGCAACTGGGCGCTCGGGCAGAGGCAACGGCTGATGTACGCCGCGTCGCTGGTAGGGCTTGAGTGCGGAGCCGATGCCGATGCAACGGCGATAAACGGCGCCGCAGGTGTAATTTTACAGCAGGCGGTGACCGTTTCGATAATGGCGGCGATGGTGGTGCAGGCCACCAACGCGGCTGCCAACAGTTAGATGGATATAAGTATCGGAGGAAATCTTATGAGAATATGTGTTTACGGAGCGGCGAGCAACGAGATCGATCCCTCCTACATCAAGGCAGGCGAGCAGCTTGGCAAGGCTATGGCGGCGCGCGGTCATAGGCTGGTTTTCGGCGCGGGGTGCAGCGGAATGATGGGTGCCGTTGCTCGCGGAACAACCGAGGCAAAGGGATATATGACCGGCATCGTGCCGAGCTTTTTCAACGTTGACGGTGTGCTCTATGACAAGTGCGACGAGCTGATCTACACCGAAACTATGCGCGAGCGCAAGCAGCTTATGGAGGACAGCGCCGATGCCTTTGTTATGACTGCGGGCGGAATTGGCACCTTTGAGGAGTTCTTCGAGATACTTACCCTCAAGCAGCTTGACCGCCACGATAAGCCCATCGTTATCCTTAACACCAACGGTTATTACGACCGTATGTTTGCTATGCTCGATTATACCGTTGCCGAAAACTTCGCAAAGGAAAAGACCAAGGAGCTTTATTTCGTCACCGAGGATATCGATGCCGCCCTCGATTACATCGAGAACTACCGCGCCCAAGGCATCGACGTCACCGAGCACCGTTTTGTGTAAGCGGATCTACACCGACAGAATTGCCTGTCGGTGTTTTTTTCTCTTTGCAAGTGAGGCTAAGTGTGGTACAATAAAATAGAAGAGGTGAGCGTGAGTGAAGTTCTTTCATATATCCGACCTGCATCTCGGCAAACGGCTCAATGAGATGCCTTTGCTCGAGGATCAGGTTGCAAT
>JAZQID010000095.1:0-2253 GCA_045540915.1 Acutalibacteraceae bacterium | reverse complement strand
CGGCCCCGTAGTTGCCAAGGAGATCGTCAAGATCGGTTCTCTTGACCCTGCGGGCAGCGTCTACGCAGTCAACGACGGCGATCCCATTTCCCCCAACGTCAAGAGAACGACGGTTATGGGCTTCCTCGTCGGATGTGTGCTTCCGATAGCGGCCATCGTTCTTGTTATGCTGTTTGATAACACCTATAAGACCGACGTTGAGTTGAGAAACGACCTTGGTCTGCCTGTTTTGGGCGTAATCCCGTCGATAGACAGCGTTACCGACGTGAAGATGTCGGAAAAAGGAAAGAAGGTGCGCTAATATGAGCTTGCTTAAGAAAAAGAACACCCGTGACCTTACGGGAAAGGCTATTCTGACCGCCGAATCCCCCTTTGCTTATAAAGAAGCGTACAAGCTGTTGAGAACCAACCTCAACTTCATCACCTCCACCCTCGGCAACTGCAAGAAGATCGTTGTAACCAGCTCGATGCCCAACGAGGGCAAGAGTATCTTCGCGATAAACCTTGCTATCACCCTTGCCGAGAATGGCGCAAAGGTGCTGCTTATCGATTGCGATATGCGCAAGCCTGCCTTGCACAGATATCTGCGCGTCAAGGAGAATTATCTGCGCGGTCTCTCCTCTATCCTCAGCGGAAAAGAGGAGCTCAGCAACTGCGTCTTCTTCCATCCGAAGCATAACTTCAGCTTTATCCTTGCGGGCACCATCCCTCCCAACCCCAGCGAGATGCTCGGCTCTCAGAGCATGAACGATATGCTTGAGTCGTTGGCAGGTAGCTTCGATTATATAATCTGCGATGCACCGCCTGCGGGATTTGTCACCGACCCTATCGTGCTCAGCCAGCACGCCGACGGCGTTTTGCTGATTGTACGCCAGAGCAATACCCGTCGCAATATGGTCCACAGCGTTAAGCAGAGTTTTGAATCGGTCAACGCAAATCTGTTGGGCGTCGTGCTCAACCGTTGCGACATCAGGGATGTCCGCGACCGCTATTCATACCACAAATACGGTTATTCTTATTCCTACGGATATTCAAAGGGAAACATCGAGGAACAGTGAGTTTAGAATGATAGACCTGCATACCCATATATTACCCTTCGTCGATGACGGTGCCGCCGATGTGGCTCAGGCTAAGGAGCTTTTGCGAGAGGAAGCGGCCAACCGAGTTGACAAGGTGTTTCTGACCCCGCATTTTGACTGCCAAAAGGAGTCGGTCGACGAGTTTATTGAGCGGCGGGACAAAGCCTTTGCCCTGCTGAACGCTGAACTGGGGGAAGGGGAATATCCGCAGTTGCGGCTGGGCGCCGAGGTGCGATACAGCCCCGACCTGCTCGACCTCGAGCTTCATAGGCTGACCCTCGGGGGAAGCGTTTACCTGTTGCTTGAGCTGCCCTATGGGACCTACCCGACCTTCATTGAGCGGGTGGTGGAGATGATGGTAGAACGGCAGATCGTGCCCATCTTGGCCCACGTTGAGAGGTGTATCTATTTCAGGCACCATCCAAAACTGCTCAAGGCGCTTATTGATCGCGGCGCGCTGGCGCAGGTTTCGGCCGCCGTTGTGATGAAAAAGGAGCGGCGTTCCTTCTCGATGAGTTGCCTGCGTCATTCGTTGGTGCAGTTTGTGGCGAGCGATGCCCATAATATGAGTAAGCGGCCGCCCTGTATGCTTGGGGCGATGTCGTCGCTGAAGGAAAATAAGCAGGCTCAGCTTGAGGAATATGCCGAGGCGGTCTGGAACGATTGGGATATCGCACCCGTCAAGGCCACCGCACCCTGTCGCTATTTTTGTAAATACCAATAAAGCTAAGGCGCACCTTGAAAAAGGTGCGCCTTTGTTATTTGGTGAATGATGAATAACTACGGGCGAACTGTGTTCACCCGTTATAGTATCCGGTCTCCTGCGCGAGAAAAACAATTTATATTATCACCACACCCAAAACGCGAATTAACAGGCTGTGCCTGCGCGAGAAATACTACTGCAATAATCACCACACCTAAAGCGCGGTCAAACAGGCGACCGCCTGCGCGGATAGACAGCCTGTGGCTGTATTTGGTACATTTTCACAGGAAAAGTGACAAAATTTCGGCAAATCGCGCGGTTGATTTTGTTTGAATTGTTAATATATTTAAGGTATAATAATAATAATTGCAAAATAAATCTCTCGCCGTCGCAGTCGACGGAGAAAGGGGAAATAATGAAAAGAATTTTATCGTTAATGCTTGCGATCTGCCTGACTGTATCGGTTGTGGT
>JAZQID010000094.1:0-15366 GCA_045540915.1 Acutalibacteraceae bacterium | reverse complement strand
AGACTGTGCAGCATTTCAATCGCATTTTCAAGGAGCACACAGGCACGACCCCTGCCGAGTTCCGCAAATCTGCGGTGCAAAAGCGTAGAGAGGGAATATAGGTGAAAAATTTTTTAAGTGCAGTTAAAATGAGGAGCGATTCAAAATGAAAAAATTAGTTACTATAATGCTTACACTTGTACTGATTTTATGCGTAACTGCTTGTGAAAGCACAAAATTATCAGATTCCGCTGATAACGAAAGTAAAGGAACACCTGATTCTACAGATACTGTGAGCATTGAGAAGCCTACTTCTTCAGTTATAGCTGAATTACCCTTAAAAGGTTTTCACGGAATTGACAGAGAGATCATCATTGAAACAGATGACCAGATTTCATTTTATCATCAAGAGTATTTTTCTGTAAAAAACGCCTACCATTACAGCGACGGCCAATTATTAAAGCTTGATGAATATGAGACCAGAGTAATTATAAAAAGTGATGTCTCAAATAATGGTTATATTTCCATTCCTATTAAATATTATATTTGTCAAGATACGGTTTATCCATATTTCAATGTCAATCCACACTCAGCAGGTCTCAACATATATGAATTTGCACCTATAAAAGGCGATTCAGAAAATATTCTGATTTATTGTGGAGGTACAGAAGGCATTGAACCGATTGTTTACAATGTAAAAAACGGTGAATATCATCTTTTGTTTACAGAGACAGAATCATCTAGGTTGGCATTTCCTGCAGGCATTGATGCTGACGGTCAGTATGTTGCAATTTACGGTGGCTCAAAGTCTGATATAAGGTACGGAAATGGTGAGAATTATGTATTAAACCTAAAAACAGGAAAATCACAAAAAATCAAAGTACCTAAATTTTATAATTATACCCGTTGTAGTGTTAGTCCGCTACGATTTGTTGGCAATGAGTTGCTAATATCATTAGAGTTTCGATTTTCATCGAATCTTGATGAAAATATTAAAGAAACATACTATTTTAATCCTGAAAACGGCTCCTTTAGAAAATTGGATAATGAGATGGAATTTGACATCGATTTAAATTATAATCCAAACGATTATTTAGCCATAAAAAGAGACCGAGAGAAGGGAAGTATACAGTTATTTAATATAAAAACAAACAAATGTTATTCATACACGTTGGAAGCTGACATAGGGGTATTACCAAGCAAGAGCGGAAGGTTTCTTTTGAGTGGCTATAGCAACGCACCCATTGAAGGAGTAGATGACAACGGAAATATTATATATTCAGATTCTGAGCAATCGAATCAACCGTTTTTTGTGGATTTGGAAAAATGTAAGAAAATTGACATCACTAAGTATGTAAAGGATTTTACTATCGACACATATATGGGCTGTCCTGTAAGAAGTAGGCAGTGGGTAGATGAAACTTGTTTGCTCATAACCTATGAAAAAGACAATGTCTTATTCACCGATATATTAGATTTAAGAACAGCAATGGAATAAAAAGCATTAAACAAAGTGATTATCGATATAATTTTTCAATAATCGAAAGAGGAAGGACGTGCCTTTAATATGAAAAAGTTAATAGCATTAATTTTATCGCTGATATTTGTTTTAGCATTGTCGGGTTGCACCGATAACACCAATAGAACATATAAACTACCAGATGACCAGTTTTGCTATTCAATCGAAAATTCACAGACAGTTGAGCTTAAAAGAAAGGATAAAAACTATATTGTCGATTTGCTGAATGAAGCTTCGTGGCTAAACGACGGTCACAACTGTGGTTATAATTTTTACTTTTACACACAAGAGCAGGAGTTAACATACCAATCTACTTGCGGAGCGTTTTATGATATTACTAATGGAAAATGCACCTTTGTATCTGAAGAACAACGTATCGCTATTAACGCTATATTAGGAGTAGATTGATTTTGGAATTTTCGAGTTCCGCAAATCCGCAGTTCGCAAGAGAAGAGAACGTCTGTATTAAGGAGTGAACATTATGTCGAATTATAATAACAAGTGTCCAAACTGCTGTGCCCCCATTCAAGAGGGTGACACCTATTGCAGCACCTGTTATAAACCTATAGATAGAGACCAAACCACAGATGGATCTCTGCTTGAGGGCATTAAAAAATCCGATTGGCATATGTTTATTGATTATAATTCTTCCCGATACGTTGATGTCTTTTCTAAAAACGAGGGCAAAAAAGTATTTTTCAATATGAATTGGGCGGCAATGTTTTTTAACTTTTACTGGCTTTTCTTTAGAAAAATGTATAAATACGGGTTAATATTTTTAGCTATCAGCTCAGTATTAACCATCGGTTTATCTGCATTAGCTTCCGTAATCATCAAACCCGACTTCGCTGAAGCGGCAGAAATCTTGGAGCCCTATAAGCATTATTACAATGAATATGGATACATTTCCAATGAGTATATGGATAGCCTTATAATTTACGGCGATGCTATTAATGCGCGAAACGAATTTGATATGAAAATTAAATATATATCATTTAAGTTTAAGTTAATTGTACTAATACCATCGTTGCTATTAACAGTGATTTTAGGTCTCCTTGCGGATTGTATTTACCGAAGGTACATAATTAAAAACATTGAGAAAAAAAGCGGTGGAACATCCTTTTGGTCATCGGTTGGTGCAGTAGGCATTCTAAATGCAACCAATAATCTAATAATTACACCGATAACTCTATTGCTGGTAAGTAGAATTCTACTGTGAAACTTTATATGTTGAACGCGATCGTATATAAGAAGGTTGGGAAGTAAATGACGATTGGAAACAAAATTTCGCAACAAAGATTATTACTCAATCTCTCGCAACAGCAGTTGGGAGAACTTGTTGGCGTAGGTAAAAAGACTATTTCTAACTGGGAGAAAGGTATAACCGAGCCGAACGCATCTAACATTGTTGCGTTGGCGAGGCATCTTCGTATCTCAACCGATAAACTGCTCTGCTTTAACGACCGAAGAGATCAACTTGAAAAGGATTGGCAGAACGCTTTTAGAGAATATGGCGACGATCCGAAAATAACTCTTCCTATATCGATATCTGCGTTGGAAGAATATCCGAATGATAGAACCTTTTTATTTCGCGCCGCTATCGATGAAGAACGCTTAGGCGATCTGGAGACGGATAACAAAATTAAATGGCAACATTTTCACAGGGCAATGAACTATGCTCAAAGGTTAATTGCCGTTGACAAGAATAGTGAAGCGACAAATCATTTGATTGTCGAATTATATTCAAAGCTTGGTCATGAGGATATGGCTATTGAGCACGCCTATAAATGTGAGAACGTAGACCTGGCGCTGAAATTTTGTCTAAAAGGTGACCCGTTGCGCCGACATCGTCAGTACATTATCGGCAAAAAGCTCACTGAGCTTATTTATGAAATTCCTAAGAAGGATCATTATTCGGCCGATTTATGCGAAAACATCGTGAACACAGTCATACCCGACGGCAACTATCAGTTTTATTTTCATCTTATCGACGGAATCTATATCAGCCGCGCACAAATCTATCTTGAAAGCGGCGAACAGGATGCTGCGATCAATACCCTAAGAAAGCTTTTTGAGATTGCAAAGTCTACAAACGAGATCACTAAAAAGTCGAGGCGGCTTACAGCCCCATTATTTGACCTGTTAGAAGATGATTCTTATTTTGTTGAACATATTGGACATATTCAATCGTTTTTAATGACCTTAGAGCATTGTTTTAAGAGCTTAAAAGATAATAAGGAATTTCAGGCTCTTATGGACGAGGCAAAGGCCTTAAATGATGAAGAAAGCAGGTAGAATAATGAAAAACAATTTGCTGAAAATTCTTGTAATAGTTTATGACGTGATATCGCTTGTTTGGGTTGGTATCATATCTTTAACCTTATATTATAATCTATTTTCGATTCGTATCGATGAAGGAACCAATAGCATAATCGGAGGCGCTGATATATCATTTATTACATCTTCTATATCCGGATCGATTGGTTTTTTTGCGACAATTCTGTTTGTTTTTTCTGTTTTAGCAACTGTAATATTATTAACCTTTTCTGTTTTCAAAAGGTCATCGAATCGGAGATTAACAATATTAACGTCCGCCCTTGTTGCCGTTTGCTTGTTGCTATTTATTCTAATACCTCAGCATAGTTACGTAGAAGCATTTTATTTGTTGCTTAGGAAGGTGTTGTATTTTTATTCTACAAGGGATTTGTATATCATAATTTCTTCGGCTATTATACCGATAAATATATTTACTAACACCAAAAGAGAAAATGATAATGAAAACGCATAAACGCAATTTGCTCGTTGTAGATGGCGGTATGACCTGCCAGCTTTATCCTCAGGTTCTTAACGATCTTAAGAGAAAAGCAATGGAAGAAGAATAAACAACTTCATATAATTTGCTGATGACCGTCGGTAGAGTGCTAAAATTCAACTCTACCGACGGTTTATTTGCAGTAGAGAGGCCGGATTTACGGGTAGATTGACCATTGGTTCTGCAAATGCTATATTTTTATGTAGCGGAAAGGAGGCTTGGTCATATTGAACTTCAAAATTGTTACAGATTCATCCTCTGATATAATTGAGTTTGTCAACGCCCCATTTGCTTCGGCACCCCTCAAAATATTAACCGATGAAAAGGAATACATTGACTGCCCTTCGTTAGACGTTGAAGTAATGGTTAACGACCTTTCGAAATATAAAGGAAAATCGTCCACCTCTTGCCCTAATCCTGATGATTGGGTAAAGGCATTCGGTGACGCAGAAAGGGTGTTTTGCGTTACCATCACCGGAACATTATCAGGCTCATACAATGCGGCAAAGGTTGCTAAGGAACTTTACGAGGATATGCATCCCGACCGAAAGGTTTTTGTTCTTAACTCACTGACAACAGGTCCGGAAATGAAAATAATTATAGAAAGAATATCTGAACTTGTTTCTTCCGGTTTGGATTTTGAAGATGTTTGTGAGCAAATTACTGAATATTCCAAGCAAACAGGTTTAATATTTATACTTGAATCGATGCGAAACCTTGCCAATAACGGTCGTGTCAACCCGATCGTCGCAAAGGCCGCTGGGTTACTGTGTATCAGAGTAGTCGGTAAAGCGAGCGACAAGGGCGACCTTCAACAGCTTGACAAGTGTCGCGGTTCTGATAAAACCCTTTCGACTGTTGTTTCAAGACTTAAAGAATTCGGACATAAAAAGGGTAAGATCAGAATAGCGCATTGTTTTAACCCTGATTTTGCTCTGCAGTTGAAGGATAAATTGACGTCTGAGGTTGAAAACCTTGATGTAGAGGTCTACTCCTGCAGAGGCTTGTGCAGTTTTTACGCCGAGAAGGGCGGTTTGCTCATCGGCTTTGAAAAATGCTGATTAGCAGTTGAAATTTATTTGATTTTGGAGGATAATGTAATGAGTAAATATATGATTATGACCGATTCTGCCTGTGATATTGCGCAGTCTGTCTTGACCGAATGGGGAATTGACGCCGTAAAGATGTCCTATTCCTTTGAAAACGGCCAAGGTGATAACGATATAACTTCAAAGGATTTTTACGCAAGAATGAGAGCAGGCGAGGTAGCCAAGACCTCTGCCGTAAATCCCGATACGTTTGTTAAGGCGTTTACCACTGTGCTTGAGCAGGGAAACGACATACTCTACCTTGCGTTTTCTTCGGGACTCAGCACTACCTGCAATTCTGCTCGTATTGCCGCCGAGGAACTTGCTGAGAAATTCCCTGAAAGAAAAATCGTCGTCGTCGATTCTCTTTGTGCATCGGCAGGTCAGGGTCTGTTTGTCTACCTTGTAAATCAGAAGAAGCTGGCAGGCGCTTCGCTCGATGAAGCCGCTGAATATGCTGAACAGATCAAGTTAAATATCTGTCATTGGTTCACCGTTGATGACCTCGTTTATCTTAAAAGAGGCGGCAGGGTAAGTCCTGCGGTTGCTTTTGTCGGCGGTATGCTCGGAATCAAGCCTGTTATGCACGTCGATAACGAGGGTCACCTTGTTAGTGTAGATAAGGTTCGCGGACGCAAGGCGGCCATTCAGGCACTTGCCAAGAAGCTTGAGGAGACCGCTCTTGATAAAGCCAACGGTGAGATATTTATTTCGCACGGCGATTGCATTGATGACGCCAATGCCCTTGCCGACATATTTGCACAGAAATGGAATGCAAAGGTCAATATTATTACCGATATCGGTGCGGTCATCGGTGCCCACTCAGGCCCCGGAACTCTTGCACTTTTCTTTGTCGGTAAGGAAAGATAGGGGATAAACTTGAAGTATAAGGCGATACTGTTTGACCTTGACGGAACCCTGCTCCCACAGGATCAGGAGGAGTTTGTCAAATACTATTTCATAACGATCTCGGCTCGCTTGGCACCGCTTGGATATGAGCCCGAACGCCTGATCAAGACTATCTGGCAGGGAACAGGTGCTATGATCCAAAACGATGGTGTCAAGAGCAACGAGCAGGTCTTTTGGGATGTGTTTCTCAATGAGTTCGGAAGTATTGCTGAGGCTGATATGGCGCAGTTTGGCGAGTACTATAAGACCGATTTCAATTTGGTAAAAGTGGTCTGCGGCTTTGATGAAGCTGTGCCAAAGGCGATCAGGCAGCTCAAGGATGACGGTTATCGCCTTGTCGTTGCCACCAATCCCATATTTCCTGAAGTTGCGATAAAGAGCCGTATTTCTTGGGCAGGTCTTGACTGTAATGACTTCGAACTTATCACTACATATGAAAATTCATATTACTGCAAGCCCAATCCTAGATACTATCAATCTATTCTCGAAACCATCGGCCTTGTGGCTGAGGATTGTCTGATGGTCGGTAATGACGTTTCTGATGATATGGTCGCCGAAAACATCGGTATGGACACCTTTTTGATAACAAGAAACCTCATAAATAAGTATAATGCCGAAATATCAGGCTATCAAAGCGGCGATTTTGACGATTTGATAGAATTTCTAAATGAGACTTGACGAAGTACAAGTTCTATGTTACAATATCGAAAATTAAATATCGTTCTTAATAGAGGTTGCGGTCTACAATAGTATCGAAAGGGTTTTGGGTAATTGCCGTTCGGGAAAGGGGCGACCGCCGAAGCGTGTAACAGTGCCTGTTGTTACATCGCTGGGGCAACGGGGAATACCCGTTGCACTGTCACAGATTTTGTGGAGAGCTATTTGAATGTGGATAATGCAGATTTTGCCTTATTATTCCTTTGAACCGTTCTTTACAGAACGGTTTTTAATTTTAATAAAAATGCACACCAAGTGTGCGGAATGTGAGGAAAAGAAAATGAAAATGTTCAAAACCCTGCTCGCTCTTGTCATGGCTTTGGCTATGATACTCAGTCTTACCGCCTGCGGTAAGATCGACGCCTCCAAGGACCTTGAGAATGTCAAGGCCAACGGAGTTTTGAAGGTCGGTATGGAATGTGGCTATGAGCCTTTCAACTGGATGCAGACCGATGATTCCAACGGCGCGGTCAAGATCGCTAATGCCGACGGATATGCCAACGGCTATGACGTTCAGGTTGCAAAGAAGATCGCCGACAAGCTCGGAGTTAAGCTTGAGGTCTATCAGTATGAATGGGATGCTCTTATTCCTGCTGTTGAGGCAGGCACTCTCGACTGCGTTATTGCCGGTATGAGCCCGACCGATGAGAGAAAGGAAACGGTTGATTTCTCCGCAAACTACTACGTCTCTAATCTCGTTGTTATTACCCATAAGGACGGAGAGATTGCCGATGCAAAGTCTCTTGCCGACCTTAATGGCCGCAAGATCGGTGCACAGGATGCAACCTTCCACGCAACAGCCGCTGATCAGATCAAGGATGTAAAAAAGTCTGTACTCGAGGACTTCACTCTGCTCTATACAGCTCTGACCGCCAATACCATCGATGGCTATATCGCAGAGGAACCGACCGCTTATTCAATCTGCGCTTCAAACTCTGATCTTACATATATTCCGCTTGTGAACAACGAAAGCGGATTTACCTGCGATGAGGGCGATACAGCCATCGCGGTTGCTATGCGCAAGGGCTCGTCCTTGAACGCGGATGTTTCTGCCGCCATCAATGAGATCAGTGAGGACACCCGTGCCCAGCTGATGAAGGATATGGTTGCTCTTACTTCTGACGAAAAATAAACATTACGAGGATTATATAAATGTCAATTTTCAGCGACATCGTAACGGTATGGACTAAATACGGACCGCAGATACTCGGCGGTGTGTGGAACACCATCTTCATATCGATTGTAGGTACCCTAATCGGTCTTCTGATAGGCTTGATCAACGGCGTGATCCGTACTATCCCGATACGCAAAACTCCTGTTGGCCGCGGATTTATGAGTGTTGTAAACTGGCTTATCAGTGCCTATGTAGAGGTCTTCAGAGGTACTCCGATGATGGTTCAGGCGATGATAATCTACTGGGGTTACGCATACCTGAACGCAGGTAGGGAATTGCCTCTTATTCCTGCAGGTATTGCCATCGTTTCCATCAACACAGGTGCATACATCACGGAAATAGTCCGTGGCGGCATCATATCCATCGACAAGGGTCAGTTTGAGGGCGCAATGTCCATCGGTATGTCCCATACCCAGACAATGACCAAGATCATTCTTCCGCAGGTCATCAGGAATATTTTGCCATCGGTCAGCAACGAGTTTGTTATCAACATCAAAGATACCTCGGTGCTGAACGTTATCGGTGTTACCGAGCTATATTTCTATGCAGCATCAGCCGCAAAGAATTCCTACAAGACCTTTGCAAGCTATCTTATCGCCTGCGCGATCTACTTCGTGCTGACCTTTACTATTACGAGGATTTTGAGGTTTATCGAGAAGAAGCTTGACGGTAAGGAGAACTATACTATTTTCGGCTCTCAGACCGACGTTAACGCTGAAATACACGTGAAGGAGGAGCAGTCAAATGCCAGGTAATAACGTTATTGAACTGCGCCACCTGCAAAAGAGTTTTGGCGACCACGTTGTATTGCGTGACATTAACCTTTGCGTAAATAAGGGCGAAACGGTCAGCGTTATCGGCTCATCCGGTTCGGGTAAGAGCACTATGCTCCGTTGCATCAACCTGTTGGAAACTCCAACGGGCGGCGAGGTGCTTTTCCACGGAAATAACGTCCAGTCGGCTGAAACCAAACTCACACAGTATCGCGCAAAGGCTGTTATGGTGTTTCAGTCCTTCAATCTGTTTAACAATTTGACCGCATTGGAGAATTGTATCATCGGACAGATGTCGGTTCTTAATAAGACTCGCGCCGAGGCTAAGGAAACCGCGATGAAATATCTTGACAGGGTCAACATGTTGCCTTATATCAACGCAAAGCCGCGTCAGCTTTCGGGTGGACAGAAGCAGCGCGTTGCAATCGCGCGTGCGCTTTCAATGGAGCCTGAGGTGCTTCTTTTTGACGAGCCTACGAGTGCCCTCGATCCCGAGATGGTCGGAGAGGTACTCAACGTTATGAAGTCGCTTGCCGATGACGGTAGAACAATGATCGTCGTAACCCACGAGATGTCATTTGCTCGTGATGTCAGCGACCGCGTGCTCTTTATGAGCAACGGTGTCATTTGCGAAGAGGGAACACCCGATGACATATTTAATAATCCCAAAAATCCTCAAACAAGAGAGTTTTTGTCTCGCTTCTTAGGTTAGTTAGAATAACGCTTACGGATGAATTTCGTAAGCGTTATTTCTATATACATAGGATATTGCAAATATTACACAAATCGGGTATAATATCAGTAACATTATGCTTGGAGGCAGAATATGAGAATTTGTGTATACGGTGCTGCGTCACCGACCATTGATAAGATTTATATAGAAACTGTTGAAAATATGGGCAGAGTAATGGTTGAACGCGGACATTCTCTTGTGTTTGGTGGTGGCGGAAACGGCCTTATGGGTGCGGCCGCAAGAGGAGTAAAGTCGGCGGGCGGTTATATTTTCGGGGTTATTCCGAAGTTTTTTGATGATGAAAATGTTGAGGCCATCTGCGATTTTTGCAATGAGCTCATTCTGCCCGATACTATGCGTGAGCGTAAGCAGATTATGGAGGATAACTCGGATGCCTTTATCGTCGTACCCGGCGGAATCGGTACCTTTGAGGAGTTTTTCGAGATTTTGACTCTCAAGCAGCTTTGCCGTCACAATAAACCGATTGCCATCTATAATATTAACGGATATTATGATGAGATAATTTACGCAATGGATAGGGCTATTGCGAAGAATTTTATTCGCGATAATTGCAGGGAACTGTATTTTGTGTCCGATAATATTGACGATATTTTCGGTTATATTGAGGCACCCGTTGACAGTATCCGCTCTGTTAAGGAACTGAAAGACGGTTGATTGATTAGATATAATGTGTAATAAGTAAAAAAACCAAGGACGAAAAGTCCTTGGCTTTTTTGGTGCGGGTGACAGGGGTCGAACCTGCACATCGTAAGACACTAGATCCTAAGTCTAGCGCGTCTGCCAATTCCGCCACACCCGCATTTTATAGTAAATAATAGTAGAAATCTTAAAAAGCATATAATTAGCAATACAGCAGCCGCGCTCCGCGTGACTCTTGCGGTGCCCGACAACTCAATACTGTCGTATTTCGTCCGTCGACCGCGGCGCCTATTTGTCCTTCGCTGTATCACCCACAGGGTGCGCTCAGACAAATAGCTGCCAATTCCGCCACAACTGCTTATAAAAAATCCGCGCGCTGATCAGCGCTCGGTGGGTTAAAAATGGTGCGAGCAGTGGGACTTGAACCCACACGTCGTGAAACACACGCCCCTCAAACGTGCCTGTCTGCCTATTCCAGCATGCTCGCATATTCAATTTTTAACGCAAGGCATATTATAGCAAACTTGTCTGCCTGTGTCAAGGGTCTTTTTGAAAAAATTTTGATTTGTTTTATTGAATTTAACTTTGACACTAAAGCCTTGTAAAATCCTATCGATTATGATATAATTACGTAAATTATAAAAAGGGGGATGGGGTATGAATTCATTTGTCATTCGTTTGGCTGAGCTTAATATTTTAATTAAATCCAAATATCCATATCTCCCTGAACTTTGCAAGGATTATATCGTTGAGTCGAACGATGTCGACATCAGCGCTGTTGCTACCGATGAGAAGATCCAGAATGAGCGCACACGTTCGGATGAAGATGTGTCGCCACCGATCGCAGAATCGCTATGCGTTTACCGCGATATCGCAGAACAGTTGCCGAAATATGATCGGGTTTTGTTTCACGGCGCCGCAATATCGTATAACGGCAAGGCATACCTCTTTACAGCACCTAGCGGAACGGGAAAGACCACCCACGTTAACCTTTGGCGCAAATTCATCGGGGACGATGTTGGAATTATCAACGGCGATAAACCGATTTTGCTGATTGATAAAACCAAAACCGTTGTCTTTGGCACCCCTTGGGCAGGCAAGGAGGGATGGCAGACCAATACATCTGCTGAACTTGGAGGAATCTGCTTTGTCACTCGTGGAAACGACAATACTTGTGTTCCGATTTCATCATCTCATTGCCTGATCGACCTTTTTAATCAAATTTATATGCCTGCTGACAGTGAGTCTGCATCTAAGACCTATGAGCTTATCGACCGTCTTGTGTCCAAGGTTCCCTTATACAGACTCAGTTGTGACATCTCCGAGGATGCGGTTAAAGCATCCTTCGAAGCCTTGACATCAGAAGAATACCTTAAATAATGCCGTATAAGCGGCATTATTTCTTTATATGCTCATTATTTTTATCGAGTAGCATAGAAATGTATAGAGGTGAAAATTATGGAGATCATTCTATACGTTATTTGCGGTATCGCGTTGTTGATTAGCATTATTCTCTCGGCAAGATCGGGCAAGACTCTCAAAAATCTTGTGATTTCGTCAACACTCGGGTTTGTTACTCTGTTACTGCTCGTGTTTTTCGGTAATAGTATCGGACTCCCGGTAAACCTTAATATCGTCACCGCGTTGTTGAGTTTATCGGGCGGCATACCGGGTGCAATTTTTGCAGGACTTATCGGTATGTTTATCTGACCCTATCAGGTGCGGTTGAGTTTGACATATGGCGACATCTGTTGTATAATGTAAAGGATAATTATATGAGGTGATAATGTGAAGAAGTTAAAAAGGCTTTTGCCTGTAATTCTGCTTATCATATATGACTGTTTGTGCGTCGCCTTTTCTCTTACCGTATCTGCCGTTGCTACCCTTGCATATTACCCCGGCTCAATGGCCAGCTTCTTTACTTACAGTTGGTTTTATTATCCTGCTTTACTCTTGATATTTGTTGCTATAAGTGCGGTTTTCCAGCGCTATTTGGGCGTTCTGAAGCATTACGAACTTAGTGATGTCGCCTATCAGTTTCTTGCGGTCGTCTGCTCATATTCGCTGTTTTTTGTGGCCGACAGGCTTAGGAATCATTGGCATATCTTTGGATTCCATTATCAAATTGAAAAGATATTGATCTTTGTTTTCGCCGGCATTATTACTATGTTCCTTACGATGCTTGGACGCTCTTGGTTCAAGATAATGCAGTCGGTTCAGGCGAAGGTCGTTTCCGCACGCTCTAAGAGTAAGCGGGTTCTTATTTTCGGAGCCGGAGAAGCGGGTGTTTTCTTTAAGCGCAAGCAGGACAACCACCCCGAAGACCTGCTCAAGCCGGTCGTTTTCATTGATGATAACGAACAGCTTACAGGACGACGCGTGTTGGGAATTTCCGTATACGGCACACGTGAGAAGATGGCGGAAGCAATTGATAAATATAATATTGATGTCGTTGTAGTAGCGATCCCGACAGCATCGAGGGAATTGCTTAAATTTGCGCTCGATATCTGCAAGCAAAAGCACTGCAAGATACAGCGATTCGGCAAGCTTGACGACGTCGACCTCAATAACGCAGTGCTGACCAACGTTAATTACGAAGAATTGTTGCATCGCGTCGGTGTTTCGCTTGATATGGATGCGGTCAGCTGTTTTATTGAGGACAAGACCGTGCTCGTTACGGGCGGTGTCGGTTCGATCGGATCGGAGATCTGTCGTCAGGTTCTGTCATTTGGCTGTAAAAAACTTGTTATCTACGATTTCAATGAAAACGGGCTTTATCACATTAACAACGAGTTGCTCGAGCAGTATGATTCATCGAGGTTTGAACTGCGGCTCGGCTCGATACGTGACCTTGAGCGTCTTAACGAGGTGTTTGACGAGTTTAGCCCCGAGGTTGTTTTCCACGCGGCTGCTCATAAGCACGTTCCTATGTCGGAGCTTAATCCGCGAGAAGCAATAAAGAACAATATTTTCGGCACCTATAAGACGGCAATCACCGCAATCCGTCATAATGTTGAAAAGTTTATACTTATATCTACCGATAAGGCGGTCAATCCGACCAATATTATGGGCGCAACTAAGAGGGTTGCAGAGCTGATAATTCAAATGCTTGATACTATGTCGGATACCGATTTTGCGGCTGTGCGTTTTGGTAACGTTCTCGGTTCGGCGGGAAGCGTCGTTCCTTTCTTCCAAAACCAGATAAGCAACGGCGGACCCGTCACCGTTACCCATCCCGAGATGCGCCGTTACTTTATGACTATACCCGAGGCAGTTCAGCTTGTGCTTGAAGCGGGCGCTATGGCTCATGGCGGTGAAATATTCGTGCTTGATATGGGTGAACCCGTGTTGATATACGACCTCGCCTGCGACCTTATCAGGCTTTCGGGTTATGAGCCCGACGTTGACATCGAGATCAAGTTCACGGGACTAAGACAGGGTGAAAAACTGTTTGAGGAGATACATCTTGACGCTGAGGATTGCGATACCACCGCAAATGAAAAGATATTCGTCCTCAAACCCGTCAAGAGTAATGTTACTCAACTTTCAAGCGACCTGAAGGAGCTTGAAGGGATGGTTCACGACGACGGATTTGGCAGACTTTTCAACAAAGTAAAACAGATCGTTCCCACCTTTCAACACAACGAGGACTGAGAACGTAAGAGGTGTTTCATTTGAAAATTCGTGATGATTTTCTGTATTATTCAAGGCCTTATTTTGATGAGGACGAAATAAATGCGGTGACCGATGTTCTGCGTTCGGGTTGGTGGACCAAGGGCAAGGTGACTGTCGAGTTCGAAGAGCGTTTTGCAAAGCTTGTCGGCGCAAAATACGCCTTGGCAGTCAATAGCTGTACTGCTGCCTTGCATCTTGCTTTGGCCGTTTACGATATCGGTGAGGGTGATGAGGTCATTACTACGCCTATGACCTTCTGCTCGACTGTAAATACCATTCTCAACTGCGGTGCAAAGCCTGTTTTCGTCGACGTTGACGCTGAAACAGGACTTATTGACCCGAATGAGATCGAGAAGGCTGTAACTGAGAGGACTAAGGCAATTCTTCCTGTCCATTACGCAGGCCTTGTCTGCGATATGGATCGTATCAACA
Source organism: Acutalibacteraceae bacterium (assembly GCA_045540915.1). Lineage (GTDB taxonomy): Bacteria > Bacillota > Clostridia > Oscillospirales > Acutalibacteraceae > RGIG2206. The sequence continues at coordinate 895 of JAZQID010000094.1, read as the reverse complement.
AAATTGCGGAAAAATATGGCCTCAAGGTTATCGAGGATGCGGCCCATGGGCTCACTTCAGAATATAAAGGCAAACAGGTAGGCTCGTTTGGTAATGCAACTGCTTACAGCTTCTACGTTACCAAAAACCTCGCGACAGGCGAGGGCGGTATGCTGACCTCTGATGATAAAGATTTCATCGATCGTGCACGTGTGCTTTCCCTGCACGGAATGAGTCGCGACGCTTGGAAGCGTTACGGGGCAAAATCAAGCTGGAAGTATGCCGTCGAAGAGGCAGGTTTTAAGTATAACATCACCGATATTGCGTCTGCCCTTGGCGTTGAACAGCTTAATAAGCTTGACACGATGCAGTCTATACGTAAAGAGTATGCGAGGATGTATGATGAGCGTTTTGCCGATTGTCCCTATGTGAGCAGGGTGAAGCCTGCGGATGATTTTGTCGAATCATCTGAGCATCTGTATATTCTTAAACTCAATCTTGATACCCTGACCATTGACCGTGATGAGTTTATTGAACAGCTTTCCGATTATAATGTCGGAACCAGCGTTCACTTCATTCCCTTGCATTTGCAGCCGCTTTATCGACGGGTGCTTAACACAAAAGAGGGCGACTACCCGAGATGCGAAGCCTTTTATGACCGTATAATCTCGCTTCCGCTTTATCCCTCAATGACAGGAGACGATGTTAACTATGTCGCCGATGCAGTTTGCGAAATTGCCGCAAAATACGGAAAGTGATGTTATAAGGGCCTGCGCCGAGTCGCTTGAGAAAAAGAAATTTACAAGGTTACTTAAGAGGGTGGGTGACATCTTCGTTTCGTTAGTACTGCTTTTACTGCTTTCTCCTGTATTGCTGATTTTGTCTGTGTGGATCGCACTTGACTCATCTGGTGGGG
>JAZQID010000093.1:0-9005 GCA_045540915.1 Acutalibacteraceae bacterium | reverse complement strand
GGAGAGCTTGCGATGCTTTGCGCAACCTCAGACCGATTGTCAGAGGTGCTTGACGACTGTAATTTTGGTTGGGATATCATCCCGTTTCCCTATGATAATGACAACAGCTCGGGTCGTGCGGTTGGAAAGATGTCTGCGTGGGCGATATCCTCCCACACGAAAAATGCCCAAGGCTCATTCAATTTTATACTCGCATACAGATTGTTCGAGGATTTTTATTACAATCTCGATGACAGTTTTGTCTGGAATAGCAAATATATCATTTTTGACGATGCTCAGCAACAGAGGATAACCTCAACGGCATATATGGTGCGTCTTGGAAACTTCCCATATATCAGCGATCTGCCTCAGCAGACTGATGAGCTGTGGAACGCTCTGAGAGGAAACGATCCGATCTATGATATAGCGGCCTCATTCAATGAAAATATTAAACAGGAATATAACGACGAAATGACCGACATCCTGTTGCAACATTCTAAGCCGAGTGGGCAAAGATAAAAAAATCACCTTGTTTGATGAAAACAAGGTGATTTTTTTTAGTTGTTTATCTCAATTCTCAGGATAGTAACGTCATCAAGGGGCATATCGCTTCCGTTTACCTGAACGTTGGCTATCGCATCAACGATGTCCATTCCCTCGTAGACCTGACCGAATACGGTGTGGTGGTAATCCAACCAGGGAGTGCCGCCGAGCTCGCGGTAATTTTCAATACAATCCTCGGGGAAGTAATCCTTGAGTTCTTCCATTTGGTCGAGCATATTCATCGGCAGGTTGGTTGCCTGAACGATGAAGAACTGACTGCCGTTGGTAGAAGGGCCTGCGTTAGCCATTGAGAGTGCGCCTCTGATATTGTGCAACAGGGGAGAAAATTCGTCCTCGAATGTGTGACCCCAAATGCTCACGCCGCCGACGCCTGTGCCCAACGGGTCTCCGCCCTGAATCATAAAGTCCTTGATTACGCGATGGAACTTAAGTCCGTCGTAATATCCGTTCTTGGCGTGGGTGGTAAAATTTTCTACCGCCTTGGGTGCCTGTTCGGGAAAAAGACGGATGCAGATGTCGCCCATCGATGTTACCATACGGGCGGTGGTATCGGTTGCCTGCGGTTTTTGAAGTTGAAAACTCATAATTAACTCTCCTTAATAGGTTGTATCTACTTTTTGATAAGCTTGCCTGCTTCGGCTGCGATCAAGGGGATCAGCGAAAGAAGGATCACCCATATTATACCCGATCCGATGGATGCGCCAAGTCCTAAGTGAGAACTCAGCAGGGAGATGAAGGTTATAATAACGGTTGCGGCTATCTCGATAAGCATATAGGGGTTGCCTAAGAGACCGAGCTTGACCACCTGTGATCGAGAACGCAGGCTGAATGAATATATGCTTATTGCGATTATAAACACAGAGTATGCCATAGCACCTGCAAGGGCAATAGAAGTGGATCTGCCGATGGCGTATGCAACGACCGTGATAAGAGCGACGACTGCCGAGTGCCAAAGTACCATAGCGCGTCTGCCTCCGTCGAAGAAGTTGTCGACGTGCAGTTTTTTGGCCGACGCTTTGCGCTTGTGGATAGGTTCGAGTCCAAACGCTATGGGCGGAAGCAAACCGAACAGAAGCAGGGCAAAGAGCATCTGAATGGGTTGCAGGATGGGAGTCTGCCATACCAAAAAGCCTACAAGCACAGCCAGCACCAAAGACAGATCACAGCAAAGGATAAAGTGAAGCAGCTTGCGCACACATTCGTACATAGTGCTTGCGCGGTTAATGCCGGCAACTATTGTGGAGAAGTTGTCGTCGCTCAAAACAACGTGTGCGCTGTTGCGAGCGGCATCGGTGCCGGTCATACCCATTGCGCAACCGACGTCGGCAGCCCTCAGAGCCGCGGTGTCAATGGGACGGCGTCCCGTAATTGCAACAACGTGGCCCTTTTCCTGAAGTGCGTTTACGATGCGCACCTTGTCTGCAGGGCTGATACGTGAGAAAACGGTGTATTCGTCGATCTTTTCCAACAGTTCAAGCTCGTCCATTTCACGCAGTTGATCACCTGAGATGGCCTGAGTATCTTCAACGAGAATGCCCACCTGACGCGCTATTGCGATGGCGGTCGCGTGAGCGTCACCCGTTATCATAATGGGCCTTGTTCCCGTTGACTTGCAGAAGCTTACAGCCTCCTGTGCATCCTCGCGTATGGGATTGACGAAACCGATGAGACCTAAAAATTCAAGATCGCACAGAAGCTCGTCGGCGGTAGGACTTGCCGCGAGGGTAAGGTCGCTGAGCGGCTTTATTGCAACGGCGAGAACGTGAAGCGCCTCACTACCGAAGGCCGCGTTTGCATCAAGATATTTCTCCTTGTCGCCGCCGACACAATGCTCTATGACGGTTTCGGGTGCGCCCTTTACAACGGCATAGGACACTCCGTCGATCATATTGACGGTCACCATTACACCGCGGTTTGCATCAAAGGGCAGTTCGTTCAATCTCGGATAGAGATTTTCAAGCTCAGGCTTGGTGGTCGAACTGACCTTGCGGTAGGCGTTGATAAGCGCCTCGTCGGACGGGTCGTCACCGTTATCACTGCAGATGGCGGCATAGCGAAGCAGTCGCACTTCTCTCTCGTCAAGCTGAGAGTCAAAGGACACGATATCCTCGCCGTTAAACAGCTTTACCACGTTGAGCGCACGCTCGGTCAGGGAAGCCTTGTCGGCGCATACAACGGACACCTTGCCGAAGCGGTCGATGATGGCGGTGTCGGTCACGATGGCACCGCGATGCTTCATTCGGTGAAGTCCTAAGGTAACGACAGAGGTTGCCATCGAGGCAATTCCGTCAGGGCTGATGGCGGCGATGACCGTGGCAATATACATAAGAGAGGTGGCACCGATCTGCAAAAGGCGAAGGTCATCTCCGCCTTCGGTAAATCTGATGCAAAGGAAATAAACTATGAATAGCAATCCGAATATGAAGGGCAGCATCTTGCGTATATCGGCCGCAAGATTTTTAAGACTTGAGGTTGCTACCGACAGCTCGTGATTGTCCTCGACCGTGTTGAGCTTGCCTACCTCGGTCTCCTTAGCAGTGGCGGTGACGATAGCGCGTCCGCTTCCGTAGGTAACAACACAGCCCGAGTGGACCATATTGCTTCTCTCCGCAAGGGGAGCGATATCGTTAAGCTCAGCCATAGCGCTCTTGTTTACGGGAGCAGAGTGGCCGGTTATAGCCGATTCATCACAATACAACTTGGAAGATTCGATGAGTCGTGCATCAGCAGGGATGAGGTCGCCCTTTTCGATAAAGATGATATCGCCGGCTACGAGTTCTACTGCATTGACCGTCTTGATTACCGAGCCGCGCATAACCTTGGCAGAAGGCGCGACCCTGAGCTTTAATTTTGCGATGCTGTCGATGCAGAAGTGGTCGCGAAGGACGTTTATTACAAGGGTGGAGATGTAGATAAGCAATATGATCAACGGCTCAAACAGGGGCTTGTCCGCGTGATAAACAGACTCAACAAAACCGAAGATAACGCAGGCAACAAAGAGGGTTATTGATACGGGTGTCTTGAGTGAACGCACAAGACGCTTGAGCAGAGGCGGGGTCTCAATTGCGCCAACAAAGTTAGGCCCGTCTTCGCTGAGTCGCTGACGAGCCTGTTCCTCGGTTAGTCCCGTATCAAGATTACTTTCCAATTCTTCGCATATTTCACGAGCAGAGGCACTATGCCAGATCATATATATCCACTCCAAATGTTACAAATTTGTTACTATTTATTCTAACTTATTTTTAATGAAAAAGCAACCCCCGATTAGCAAGGTGTACTTAATGGAAAAAACACGCCGAACGAACTTTCTGCAAAAGGTTGTCAAAGTTTTGATTTTATGTTAGAATTATAGAGATTTGAAGAATCAGAGGTGTTAAAATGCTTGAAGATATTTTGCTGAAGGTGCAAAAGCCGGGACGTTATGTCGGCGGAGAGCAGGGAAGTGTCGTAAAAGATCCCGACCAAGTCGACGTGCGCTTTGCTTTTTGCTTTCCCGACAGCTATGAGATAGGTATGTCCCATATCGGTATGAAGATACTCTACTCCACCATCAACTCGCTTGAGTGGGCTTGGTGCGAGCGTGTCTTCGCGCCTTGGGAGGATATGGAACAGCAGATGCGCGAGAACGATATAAAACTCTACGCGCTTGAGAGTCATACTCCGCTTTGCGATTTCGATGTTATCGGATTCACCCTGCCTTACGAGTTGAGCTATACCAATGTTTTGAATATGCTCGAGCTGGGAGGCGTTCCCGTTCTTGCAAAGGACCGCAAGGGACTTAAAAACATCGTGTGCGCCGGCGGCCCCTGTACCTATAACCCCGAGCCGCTGTGCGATTTTGTTGATATCTTTTTCATCGGTGAGGGAGAGGAGCTTGATAACGAACTGCTCGCTTTATACCGCGAGCATAAAAAGCTCGGCTCCGACAAGGAGACCTTCTTGCGAGCCGCGGCTCAGATCGAAGGCGTGTACGTACCCTCTTTGTATGACGTGACCTACAACGAGGACGGAACCATCGCCGCCTATATTCCCAAGGACAATGCGCCTGCAACAATTCGCAAGCGAATCGTCAGCAATCTCGACAAGGCACCTTTTCCTGAGCAGTTTGTCGTACCTTATGTCGAGGCGGTCTTTGACCGTGTCAGCGTAGAACTTTTCAGGGGTTGCATCCGCGGATGCAGATTCTGTCAGGCAGGATACATATACAGACCTGTAAGAGAGAAATCAGCCGCAGTCATCGACCGACAGGCAAAGGCTCTTTGCGGCTCAACCGGATATGATGAGATATCTCTTCTGTCTCTTTCTACAAGCGACTATACCGAGCTTAACGAACTGCTTGGCAATATGCTTTCGTGGACCGAGGACAAGCGTATCAATCTTGCTCTGCCCAGCCTTCGTATCGATAATTTTTCTGACGAACTGCTTGAGAAGATCGCATCGGTGCGCAAGTCGGGTCTTACCTTTGCCGCTGAGGCAGGCACCCAAAGGCTTCGCGACGCGATCAATAAGAACATCACCGAGGAGGAGATACTTTCCTCCTGCAAGACCGCCTTTGAGGGCGGATATACCTCCGTTAAGCTTTACTTTATGATGGGCCTGCCCACCGAAACTATGGAGGATATCGAGGGCATCGCCAACCTCGGACAGAAGATAGTCGACCTTTACTATTCTTTGCCCAACAAGCCAAAGGGAAAGGGCGTGACGGTCTCCATCAGCTGCGCCACCTTTGTGCCGAAGCCTTTTACGCCCTTTGAATTTGAGCCGCAGGATACTGCGGAAACCATACTTGAGAAACAACAGCACCTTATCGATTCGGTCAAGACCCGAAAGATACAGCTTTCGTGGCACGACCCTGCAACCTCGCTGCTTGAGGCTGTGCTTGCGCGCGGTGACAGACGTGTGGGCTGTGTCATATATGAGGCGTGGAAAAGGGGTTGCAAATTCGACAGTTGGGGCGAATATTTCCACTTCGATAAATGGGAAGAGGCTTTTGAGGCCTGCCGACTTGACCCTGCCTTCTATGCCAACCGTCGCCGCGAATATGACGAGGTCAATCCTTGGGACCATATCGACATCGGCGTGACCAAGTCCTTCTTTGTGCGAGAGGATAAGCTTGCGCACCAGAGCACAACCACACCCAACTGCCGCCAAAAGTGTGCAGGATGCGGTGCGACAGTATTCGGGGAGGGACTTTGCTGTGAAAAACATTAGAGTGTTCTATCAGAAAACGGGCCGACTCAAATATATCTCCCACCTCGATATGAACAGGGTCTTCACCCGTATTTCGCGCCGTTCGGGTATGCCGATATGGTATACCGAGGGATTTAATCCCCATCCGCGTATCAACTTTGCTCTGCCCCTTTCCCTTGGGTTTGAGAGTACGTACGAGGCGGTCGATATCCGCATCGATGACGACAACTATTCAAATGATGAGGCTTTCGAGCGGCTTAAGGCGGTTATGCCCGACGAGCTCAAGGTGGTCAAGGTTGCCGACCCTGTTATGAAGACGGGAGATATCGCTTTCGCGAGATTTGAGATATCGCTCGATCTGCCCGATAATGCGGAGGCCTTCTTTGAGCAGGGCGAGATATTTATGGAGAAAAAGACCAAGAAGGGCGGAGTTAAAACCGTTGATATCCGCCCGATGATCAATTTCTATGAAATGGGCGAGGATAAGCTTACTCTTGTCCTGTCGGCAGGCACCGATAATCTCAATCCGAGCCTTGTGATTGATGCTATGCGACGCTATTTTGACTGTGAGATAAAGGTCAGTTCTGTAATGAGAACTATGCTATATAATAAGGAAATGGAAAAGTTTATCTAAAACTTGAAAATTCCTCTTGCAATTTGATTTGGTTTGTGTTATCCTATTAGAGCATTTGATTTCCGCCGATTCCTTTTCGGTGGGGTTCAGTGTTCATTCAACATTGAAGCGGATAGTCCTCTGCGGCATATATTGTCGGTACGAATGTCTGAGATTAAAAAGGAGGAAATTTAGAATGAATGCAATTGAAAAGTTGGCTGCCGAGCAGCTCAAGGAGAACGCACCTCAGGTTTCTATCGGTGACACCGTCCGTGTTCACGTAAAGATCCGTGAGGGTGAGCGCGAGAGAATCCAGACCTTCGAGGGCACCGTTATTGCTAAGAATAACTCCGGTGTATCCGAGACCTTTACCGTTCGCCGTGTGACCTATGGTGTTGGCGTTGAGCGTGTATTTCCGGTCCATTCTCCCAACGTTGATAAGGTCGAGCTCGTCCGTAGAGGTAAGGTTCGCCGCAGCAAGCTCTATTACCTGCGTGACCGCGTCGGTAAGGCTGCCAAGGTCAAAGAGAAGATCTAACAAACCGAGCGAAAGGGACAGTCACGCTGCTGTCCCTTTTTTCTATCATTAAATAAAAGGAGGGGCGAGTTATGTCCGAGATGCAGAATATACAGTGGTTTCCGGGACATATGACCAAAACCAAGCGGCAGATCAAGGAATCGTTGAAGCTTATTGACGCCGTTGCCGAGGTGGTCGACGCCCGAATTCCTTTTTCAAGCCGAAACCCCGACCTTCCCGAAATGACTGAAAACAAGCCGAGAATTATCCTGCTTAACAAGTGCGATATGGCAGACAAAGCGGTAACTGACCGCTGGATAAACTACTTCAGACAACAGGGAATACCCGCTCTGCCTATCGATTGCCGAAGCGGAACGGGGCTCAATGCCTTCGTCCCAACGGTAAGGGAACTGCTTTCCGACCGTTTGGAGCGTTTGAAGGCAAAGGGAATGGTCGGCAAGACTCTGCGCGTGATGGTGGTCGGCATCCCTAACGTAGGCAAATCCTCTTTTATCAACCGTATGGCGCGTGCGACAAAGGCCAAGGTCGAGGATCGCCCCGGTGTTACCCGTGGAAACCAATGGTTTGCCATTTCGGGCGGAATTGACCTGCTCGATACCCCCGGTGTCCTGTGGCCCAAGTTTGACGATCAGTCGGTGGCACAGCGCTTGGCCTTTACAGGCGCCATCAGGGATAACATCCTTGATGTTGAATCTTTGGCGATGAGGTTTATCGAGACCTTGCCGAAGGATTGCTTCGGTATGCTTTGCGAGCGCTATAAAATCACCGATACCGACGGTCTGGACTCCTATGAGATGCTGGAGCTTATCGGACGAAAGAGGGGAATGCTCGTTTCACGCGGTGAGATCGATACCGAGCGCGCCGCAATAATGCTGCTTGACGAGTTCCGTGCGGCAAAGATCGGCCGTATTAGTCTCGAAGTTCCCGAAAGGATGTGATAAAATGGACGATTTCGGTGTAAACAACCTGTTTAATGAAGATGATGAGCCCGAAATGCAAGTAATGCCTGTGACTGAGAATAAAAAGAAGGCGGCTCTTGTCAGCGCGTTTGATTGGCTTGATTCTATTGTCGTGTCTGTAATCGCCGTAGTCCTGATATTCACCTTCCTTTTCAGAGTTGTGGGAATTGTCGGCGACTCGATGAACAACACCCTTATCGACGGCGATCGGGTGGTAATTTGTAACCTTTTTTATACTCCCAAGGTGGGCGACATCGTCGTTATTTCGCGCAACGCATCCAACAACCGCGAGGATATGCACGCGGGCAACGAGCCTATTATTAAGCGGGTCATTGCCGTTGAGGGCGATTCGGTCGATATCAGGTTTGAGGATGGGATCGGATATGTATACGTCAACGGCGTGTTGAAGAACGAGACCTATATCAAGGAGTATATCTCGGACGAAAAACCGATAGTCAATCCTATCAGTTTTCCTGCCTTTGTACCCGACGGATGTATCTTCGTTCTCGGCGATAACCGAAACGAATCCCTTGACAGTAGATCTGCCGACATCGGTGAGTACGGTATGATCGACACCAGATACGTGTTGGGCAAGGCGGTTTTGCGCCTTTTTCCCTTTGATAAGATTAGGAGGCTGTAATGGCAAAGACCGCACCTGATTTTGCGATCGAAAAACAGGCAAACTCAAAGGGCTATCTTGCCGTTTGCGGAGTCGATGAAGCAGGCAGAGGACCTCTTGCCGGCCCTGTTTATGCTGCGGCAGTTATCCTGCCCGAAGACTGTATGATAGAGGGGCTTAACGATTCGAAAAAGCTTTCCGAAAAGAAACGCGAGCAGCTTTTCGATGTCATAGTTGAAAAGGCTCTTTCATATTGTATAGCGTCTGCTTCGGTTGAGGAGATAGAGGAGTATAATATCCTAAACGCCACCTTTATCGCCATGAATCGCGCGATCAACGGGCTGAATCCGCCTGCCGATTACGCGCTGATCGACGGAAACCGCGTGCCTGTCGGCATTTCTGCGCCTTGCGAAACGGTTATCGGCGGCGATGCCAAGAGCTTTTCGATAGCGGCCGCATCGGTGCTCGCGAAGGTATCGCGTGACCGCGCGGTTGCTGAGCTTGACGAGGCTTATCCGCAGTACAATTTCAAAAAGCACAAGG